>NZ_PJBU01000107.1:0-41530 GCF_002863645.1 Psychrobacter sp. MES7-P7E
AGATGAGTTTAAAGGGTTTCAGACTTATTTTATAGAGAGAAATCGTAGTAAAAAAGAAGGGAAATATTTATTTGCACTTGAGGGGATGTTGACTCCATTAGATCGAGGTAATGTGGATCGAGTATTTAAAAAGGTCATTGGCCCCCACTACCAACACTTGGTATTACATAGCTTTCGCCATAATGCTATTTCTAATATGGCAGTAATACTGAGATGTCGTCAAGAAATTTTAAATATCTTTACTGATTATACCGAAGATGAGGCCAAGCGTATCGGAGAGGATTTGTTAGGAAAAATGCGTATTAAATCTGGTCATCATTGGGATGCTTTAATGGAGTTTGCGGGACATGCTGACCTAGATACTACTTTTAGCTCATACGTACATACTGTAGATATCATCTCAGCACATTTACTTAACCAGGCGCTTACGAAACTGCCTGTTGATGTCGTTATGAAACTTACAAATAAAGCACGTCGAAGTTTTAATCAACATAATCCAAAAGCCTTAAATTTTGAACAGAATAGTATTGATCTGACAAAAATCCGCGAGTTTATCAATCGTGAGTTAAACATCAGAAAGCTTGATAACAATAAGCAATATTTTTCTACATCAAATATAGAAGAAGAGAGTATCGATATTTCACCTATTTTTGGTAGGTATGAGCGTTGGCAGATTGAAGAGTTTTTAAGTGAGATTGAGGCAGGTAAAACGGTGTCTGAAGCTGCCCAATATCATTTTGTATATGAAGATGCAGTTAGGCTATATGATCGAGCGCTATTTCTAGCAGCTGATGAGCATGGCAAGGCTCATTATAAATTAATATCTAAGTACAAACAGCCAAAGTCAGGGCATCTATTGATAGCACCAACGCTGCCAACCATTGCTAAAGAGCAGCAACTCGTGCAGGAAAGCTTTATTAAGTTAGAAAATCTATATCTCAAACAGCCGACGAAAGAGCATGTTCAACGTATGCTTTCAATTTTCTATAAAAAGGCTAACTCATCACATAGCGACCTTCGTTTTGCATTTAAGGAAAAGAAGGTTTTCTACGACTATTTGGATATCGCCATAAAAATACTACCTGCTAGATACTGGCGTATAAATATCAGTTCTTACCAGATGAAGCAAATAACAAAACCTAAAAAAGAGGAGTTAAGGTATCAGAAAATAATGAATGAAGAAAAAAAGCTAGAAATAACGACAGAGTTCAAAGCTGACTATCGTCAATTATCAAAAAATTTCACTAATGACGATTATTATAGTGGTTATTCATTGTCAGTAATCAATCCTAAAGAAGAAGAGATAATTCACGCTACGAACAATGAAGCTACCCGTGCATCGTCATCACTAATGAAGTATGTGATGCATTTACTGCTGATTGTGGATGTAAATTTTGAGCTAGTTAGATAACAAGAAACCAACTAAACAAGATAATTTTGATGAAAAGTGTCCAGATTGGAGTAATGGACCGTCTGGACTATATCGAAGGTTCAACTTTCTGAGAGAATACGAAAATATCGGGGCGGTTCAGTTTAGTAAGCGCACTATTAGAGAATACCTTGAGTATTAGAACTGACTTTTATCTATTGGCATAGTCTGTAAATTGCCATCAACTACCTGATATAGCGTAACCGTATATCCTGATATTTGATTGCCTGTATCGGTAAAGTTAAAAGTTTCATCAGCTTGAAAAAAGCTTTCTCTACCAAAGTACACATCGTTCTGTTCACCATACCATGTATCACCTGATGTGTATTTAATTAGGTAACCTCCCAAAGGTACTTCTACAGAGATTGTATCTCCGCCATGAATGTACATAGTCATTGTATGATCACGATTAGCTATACTTTCTAACTTAACATAATAATCTGACCCTGGCTAAGTTTTTATTTCTAGTGGAGCTATTGAATCCTGACCTCCAAGTCTTTCTTCATAAACACCGCTTGATGGTCTTGATGCAGGCTGAGCTTCTACGATCTTAGATTCTTGTTGGATGCTGTTTGAGCTGTTGTTACCTTCGCAACCAACAAGTAGTGAAACAACTAATAATGCAATTAAAATTTTCATCTTTTACCTATAAGAAAGGATAGTAATAAAACATATTAGAGATGCCTAACCGTCTCTTACCATCTAATTTTAAAGAAATGATCTAATATAGTTAAGTTCTTATAGAATCGATACAGCGCATATTATAGAGTAGCTTGATTAAGTTATTCTCCATCCATCCTTGGGGTAGAGACTTAGCTTGTGCCCACTTCTTTTCCTCCTAGGCTTCTAACCAACTTAGGATCTATACCTTTTTTTTGACTTTAAGATACAAGGGGCTCCTATTTAATACAATTGGTTATGTGTCATCTTTAAGTTTGAAGAGCAGAGTTATGATAGTCTAATCCCGTCATGCCTTGCTGCCTTTACCTGACTCAAATGAACGGCCTCCGATATAGTCGAGGTGGCTCAATTATATTCCACCATATTTTCTGTTAAATTCTGCGTCACTCATTAGTAGTAATATAACAAACTCAATGAATGCAATGATTGCAGGGATAAAAGTCCAACAGAATAGTAAATAAATAATACCCATTCCAATTTGACCCAGATAAAACTTGTGTATTCCAAGGCCACCAAGGAAAAAAGCTAATACAGCTGCTATTACTTTACTTTTACCATTCTGTGCTGATACAAATCCGTTTGACACTGCCATCTGCCTAACGCCACACTTAGGACAAATCTCAGCTTTCACGTTGATATTAGCTGCACAATCGCTACAAAACTTTTCGTTTTCATTTTTAAATCTTTGAGCAGCTACATTGTTCATAAATACATTCCCTAAATAAAAAGATAGTTCTTTATTGTCATAGATTATAAAAAAATTCAAAAACTATTTTTACGTCAATACACTCTAAAAACGAATGCGAAAAATTAAGTCATTGACCATTTTATACTGGTGTTTTTGTTAGTTATTCTTAAAAAATTCTTTCAAAAATATAAATATCCAATTAATGACTATCTCTTAGCTCAGCAATTTTAGGGCGCTGAAAATTACTGAGTCGAGTTTAAGTATCAGTTAAAGGATAAGAAATATTCTATTTTTATATAATGTTGACTTGTCAATACTTAACTTTAAGTTCCTGGAAAATTACATTTTGTTAATATTATGCACTTTTGTTGAAAAATAGCAACTAGTACTACTGAACTTATTAATTCAAATAATTATAAAACAAATATCGGGGAACTATAGTAAAAAATACTTTAATCAAGTAGAATTGCACGATATCTATGTACGGATCGAGTAATTTAAGGTCGCAAAATTGTTTCAAAAGTTACAGCTGCACAGGTCAACCGAAATAATAGGGTTTTTTTGCCCTTGAGATTGTAGTTCGATAATAGTTGTTATTACTCAACTTTTAATATGAATTTTTCGCACCAGATTGCAACATATAACTATTAGCAACTTTATCTACCAGCTGCCACGTAATCTCTACTCGTTTATTGCATAACTTACTATTTGACGATATTTATCGTCTCGAGGATTTCATGAATAAGTCAGTAATAAAAACCATTTTGATCACTGGTGTTATTGTCGCTATTGTAAGCGGCTTGATGATTTTAGAGATGAATGAGTTAGCGCCTGCATTTAAGCAGACTGGCCAATTAGCTTTTTATGTCGCTATTACTTTTATATCTATTTTTATCAGCGTAGTTTTTGCAGCGATACTGTTTCATCGCAATCGGCGTAATCCTCGCATTACAGTCAAGCGCGCCAAGCTGGTTTATGCCGGTTATGCCGCTGGTATTGCTGCGCTACTCTTTATATTGCCAAACTTTTTGCTTAAAAAGTCAGCTGCTTCATGTATCAAGCCAAATATCTATGCCGTGATATCAGATCCTTTGAATATAAAAGTCTGTATGAATATTAAGTCAGTGTTATTTACTAAGTTTTTACCTTTCACCACGCCGCTATTTTTGGGTAACCTGATAGTGAGTGCCTTAGTCGTTATGATGATGAGCATACTTATTTATCTACTGGTCACTGCTAAATTCTTATACGGCAATAATAGATAGCTATGATTGATAGGCTAGGCACATTATAAGTGAGCCACTGCTATCAATACGGCTTTTGCGCCAAAAAGCATCCGTATCATTCTTTTATCTGATAAAAATATTATATTGTCTAAATTTAGCAGGAGTTTGCCGTGTCAAATGTACTTATTGGGGTTGGTGGTTCAGGTCAGCATATTATTCACGCCTATTTGCGCGTGTTAGCATTAGGCAACGCCGGAGCGGTAGAGGTTCCTCACGTTTATATTATCGATGCTGATGCACAATCGCAACAGATTGCTAATCGCCGTAGCCAGCTAGTACCCGATATCCAAAGTCTGCATGAGTATCTACGCCATAGAGGCATCGATAATAAAACTCGAGAGGCTAATTTTGATATTATTCGCCCTTATAGCCAGAGTCTATCTTCTAGTAGTGAATTGACTGTCAAAAACGTACTATTGGCACAAAAGAGTAAGACGACGGAGGAGATTCAAGCCTTTTTTTATGAGAAGGACTTAAACATCAAAGTCTCAGAGGGTATGCATGCCAATCCAAAAGTAGGCTCAACTATTTTTGGTGAAAAGCTTGGACGAGTACTTGATGGTAGTGGCAAAGTAAATACGGCTAATAAGGCGCTTCTCCAGCAAGAGTTCTTATCGTTATTTGATGATGATGTGACAGGTATTAATACGGCAGGTTGTAATATTGTCATCGTCGGCTCAGTATTTGGCGGTACAGGTAGTGGTATTATTCCGACTTTGGCGCGAACCTTTAATGAGATTATTAATAGTTCAGGATCAGGCAGTACTGTCAATTTGGCTACGGTTGCCACGCTTCCTTGGTTCCAGCTAAAACCGGGTGAAGATGGCTCGACGGGAAGCGCGTTTGATACAGGTAAATTAAAACGTAATACTGCTTTTGCGCTGCGAAACTTCCAACATGAGTTGCAGTCTAATAGTAATAATGCCGTTAGCTCTATTTTTATTCAGTCAGGAAGTATGTGGCAAGGTATTCAGCGGCCAAGTGCCGGCGATTTTGACCAACCTGAACATACGCACGTGGTCAACTTATTAGCCGCAAATGCAGTACAGCATAGCTTTGCGCGTCACTTTGCGCCAAATGAGCTATATATGCCGATGACTCAGCTGTCTCATGAGATACGCCAAGGTCAGTTTCATCCGCATACTTCGGCAGCTCTACAATTTAAGGATTTCTCAAAAGACCAAGACGTTGCCAGTCTTTGGATGTTGTTGATTAAAAACGCTTTAAGCATCCTAGTGATGCAAGCCTTTATAGAAGTGCTTAATGGCTACTCTGAGGGTAGCATTAATCATACGGTATTAGGGGATTCAGCCGCGCAGTATGATACGGTTCATAAGCTGCTCGAAGAGATTAGCCAGCGCTTTGGTGTGAGCCATGAGAGCAAAAAAGCATGGTTCGGCCTGAAATCTGTGACTTTTGTACCCAAGGTCGTCGCAACAAATCTAAAAGATGCCTTAGCTTTTGAGCAAAAAGAATATCAGAGTAGCTTAACTTGGTTGTCTAAGCATGATTATGATAATAATAATGCCTCAGGTATTATTCCTGCATTTAGGGCATATAATAATATTAGTAGCGCTGACAATGCCAATTCATTATGGTCAAAACTGGTTGGCGCAAACGATCAGACAGGCTTTGAAAAAGATGAGCTGTGGCAATCGTGCGCGATGAAAGTCTTAGAAAAAACCATTCTTAATGACCAAGGTGGCATTGATACCACACTGCAAGCTAAGATTAATACTATTGTTGATCAAGGCGGCACGGATGCGAGTAAGTACGCTCAATTGGCTAGCAATATTGGCAGCTTAGTATTCAAAAACCTTAATAAATACGTTAGACCTTCAGAAGAGTTTGGTGAGACCTTTGCAGATTATCGTAATAATGATAATACCGCTCAATCCATCAGCCAAGTCCAATTACAGATGCAACAACAAAAAGGTAATATTGCTCATTACGGTGCGATGGATTGGGACTTGCAGTTAGCAGGGGATGTAGCTGCCTTGGATATTATGGATATAGAACATCCTAAGACACTGCGTTGGTTGGATGCCTTGTCGCCTACATCAACGACTGCCAATCTTATCAATACGATTCAGTTAGATGAGAGTATTGCGCAAGGTGTCCCTAATATCTTGGCGGCATTTTTATTACAGAAGTGGCGACTACAGATTCAAAGTGATATTACTGTCTCGCAGTTATTAGAGCAAAATCAAACCGACTATTACAAGATAGTGGCTAATAAATTCCAAAGTACCGATCAGGGTTTGTATTTATATGCTCAGCGTGTGATTGAAGCGGCGTTTTGGTTACTTATTAGCGGCTCGACAGAGGTGATTTATACTAGTATTGCACTAGACGATAATAATGCCTATCACCGTTGGCTCAAGCGTGAGCTTTTGACCCAAAATTGGTCAGACAGTGAGCTTGGTATGATAGTGACTAATGACTCAGAGCGCACACCATTATTTTTATGGAACGGCTATTACTGGTGCTTGGCGGCAAACAACACCGCTCAAGAGTACTTTGCTGGCTTGCTACAAAGCATGCAACTACCAAGTCTGCGTTACCGATATGCTGATCTGTTTTCACGCAAAACAAGCGGCGATAAAAATAAAATCAGCTCGTTAGATAAGTTCTTTGCCGGGCAGTTAAGTGTGCTAAAGACAAGACTAAAAAATAGCCCAAGCGCTAATAAAAATGCCCATGAAAACTTATTGTTAACGGCTTTGACAGGTATCTTGACTGACTTGCCGCCACCAGCGCCACCGAGTGTCGTTGAGCCTATGAATCCTGCGCTCAACTTAGGCTGTCGTAATGTTGTGACACTTAGCGAGATAGGTACTTCTAAGTCTGTAGTCAAAACCAGTAGCTATTTAATTAAAAATCCGCAAGTGGTCATGTTAGATAAACTGCCAGACAATAACGGTAACGTGGTCAATATTGAGCAATTTTTACCCGTCAAAAAAGAATATTGGTTGGACTCTGAAGTAATCGCTCATTTATCTGACAATAGTGAGGCTGTCCATACCCGAGTCAAATTCAATGGTGAAAGCAATAATGAGTGCTCAGTACAATATACTAAACTATATGTGCCAGATCTAGGCTGGATGGAATTTCCCTATGGAAATGATAGTAATCAAACCACTATTGCGATCACTCCTTATGATTTAGCATTTGGTGTTGGCGTTTGGCCGAATTTTAAAGTTGAAGGTTGGCGATACTACTTTATCACTGTGGATATCGAAAAGCGTAACGTCTATGAAGATTTAGCCAACAAGCTTCACACTACTTTAGGCTCAGATAAAATGACCGTCACGGTCTATTCTCAAGACTTAACAGAATCTAAAGTGTTTGGCTTTGATGCTATTCCCTTAAAAGTTGACTTTGTCCCTGCCATCATAGAGCTGTCTTGTGGCGATACTGTCATTGCGACCCAGCCAGTTATATTGAATGATAATCTAAAGTCAGGCAGTAGCCATATTAGATGTATTGGTTTGGATTTTGGTACGTCTAATACCTGTATGGCAAAAGCACATAAAGACCAAGGACAAGTGAAGCGCGAAAACCTGAATCTTGCCAATACTGCTGAGGAACCTAGAATGGAATGGTTGGTCTATTCAGAAGCCGATGATATCAAAGGTCAAGAAGAATGGCTAAAAAACCGCAGCGCATATTACTTACAGCGCCAAGCGAATGTAAGCAAGGGTGCCAGTTATACCATCCCTAGCGAGGTTTTATTAGGCTTAAGTAATCGTACCAACCCTGATGGTAGTAATCAGACTGACGTGCAGCTAAAGGCTATGAAGGAAGGTGCTGATAAAGGCAAAGTGCTTATCAACGGTCTTAACCTGAATGCACCTATTTTTACCCCTTTATGTAGTGACTTTTTAGGGGTTTCAAACTCAGATGATGAGCGTATTAGGTTCTTTAATAGCTTGCTTGAGACCAATGACATTCAGCGTATTTATGGCAATATTAAGTGGCCACAAGAGACGAGCGGCAGTGATTACCCTTTATCTAGTAGACTGCGCTCGATATATATCGAGCAGATGTTGATTGGGGTATTTGCCCGCTTAAGGTTCTCTGGGGTTACGGATATGGACTATGTATATGTCACGCGCCCTGATGCCTTTATGTTTGAAAATACTACCTTTGCCAATACTTACGCACGTGATATGAAAACCATATTGGCCAAGTTAGCAGATAGTACGGGAGTTGCTATTAAAGAGCCTGAGGTTATAGAAGTATCCGAGACCGAAGCAGCGCTACAGATGTCGATGATTAATCCCAATGAGTCTTATGTCATTATTGATATGGGCGGTGGCACGACAGACATTGATATTGAGCTGTCATATGAGGACTATGATAAGGCGATACAGCGCTTAAAATACTCAAGCAGTATTAAATGGGCAGGGAATGATTTATTAAATGCCATGCTTACGCCAACAAATAGCCCGATTCGCAAGTTCTTAGAGCATAAAATAGACATGAAGTCAGAAGGTGACAATGCAGCATATTATGAGACTTTGTTAGCGTCAGTTATGAAGCTCCAAATTCGTAATGGTATTCGTATCGTTGATGAGCTGCCAAGTGATCCAGGTGAGGTCGCAAAAGTCGCAGAGATGTTCTTTGAGAGTATTTATGAATACATATTTGTAAAAATAAAGCTATTGCTACAGCAGGCAGGCTTTAAATCTATCGATCAGTTAAAGAATCAAAGACTAAATATAGTGCTGCAAGGTAATGGCTTTAAGCTGAGTGACTACTTTAGCCATGACACTCACCCACATCCTACTATTAGCCAAGGTCATTATGCACCAAGAGTCTGGGAGACAGTCTTTGCTGACTTTATGGGTTGGGATGAGATAGAGCTTAATGTTAGCTATAGTGAAAACAGCAAAGAAAGTATGATTCGTGATGGTGCGGGTGGTATTGCAGATCAAATGTATGATAATGAAGACAGTAGTCCTTTAGAACATCCTAAAATGCTCTATCCGCCTAATATGTTTGATAAGAATACTACAGATAGCCCAATATTGGTTGATTACGATAAAGACGTGAGCGTTCCGCGTCTTAATGACAATCTACTCGATAAAGAAAACTTACTGCCAGTGTTAGAAACACTCTTTCCTTATACCGAAAGGTATTGGAATACTGATGTCGAAAAAGTAGCGTACCTGTTTATCAATAATAAATACGGCAATAAGAATTTTTATGATGTCAATGCCATGTATTTGAATGGGTCAGGTAGCGGTACGGATCGCTGGACTTTCAATTTAGCAATGATGCAGAAGTTACAGGGTAACTAGGAATAGTGTTATGAAAAACAATATTGGTAACTCTGAGGGTGTTATGCTAAAAAATTTGGTAAAAACTAAGGTTGTTATCTCGCTTAGCTTGGGCGCATTATTATTGCCTTTATCAGCTATAGCAGAAACAAATGAGCTGCCAACAGAAACTTATGCAGAAAATATTACTGATAGCTCTAAAAGTAAGGTTAATGAACTTACTAATGAAAATCTGAGCTTAAAAAAGGGAGAGTTATCGAATAGCGCTACCTCAGACCCTGTAATGACTGATTTGAATTCTAATAGTAATGAAAGCACACAAAACAATGATACAGCCACTACGAGCGTTCCAACGCAGGAGCCGAGTGAGGATGCTAAGCCTAACGATGGTAATAACGCTGCCAGTACTACGAAAGCTTTGGATAGCGTCAATGAGCTTGACTCTGCTAACACCGAAGAAAAAGCTATAGAACAACAACCAGAAATTGCTAAAGAAATGCCATTTTGGCAGAACACTGATTATCTGTTAATTGGTGGATTAGCTTTACTGCTTTTGGGAGGAGGGTTATTACTTTTTAGAAAAATCAGTAGTCTTAATGCTGAGAATCGAAATTTAAACCAAAAGCAAAAAATGTTGAGCAGTAATTTAGCTGGTACTAAGAAAGAATTAGCACAAGCTAAAATTAAGAATGCAGAGCTCGAAGCTAATCTTAACCAACAGCTTGCTATGCATACTGAGGTTGATGATAGTACTAGCGTTGCTCTTGGTGCTGTGTTACCCGTTATTGATGAGCTCATGGTGGAACCCGACATTGAAGACCTTAATGCAGCAGATCTTCAGCAGCTGTCTGATAGTATCACTACCTGGTTTAAAACAAATCGTGGCAACACCGAAGTTCGCGAACTCGTTCCTAATGATATTCAGCATAAGCTTGATCATCTCAGCTATAAGATTGAATTATGGGTAGGGAGTGATGGTGTTGATTCTGTTGAGCTGGCGTCAAATACCATGCGGGCCGCTGTAATTAGCTTGACTAAGCCTGATAGACAGGGCTTTGCTTATTGTTATAAAAAGCCAAACTCGTTATCTGCAGTTTGGGTTAATAAAGCTTGGTATCAAGCCCAGCGCACGGAGCGTTCACTTGAGGTAATCGGAAAGCCCTTGGAGAGTAATTAATGCGATTATATCAATTAACGTCTACTCGTGGTGTTAGTGCAGCGCTATTCATTGCAATGCTGGCAAGCTCCTTGGTGGGCTGTGGTGATGAGCCTGACGTAATTGTGCCTGCAGAGCCTAAAGCAAAAGTCAGTGCTAAGCCTAACGTAATGCCACCGTTGAACTTGGATATATTGCCCAAAAATAATAGCCCATCACCGATTGATTATATTATCGATGGCTCAGCAAGCATGTGTGGATATTTTAATGCTGAACTGAATACTACTGAGAATACGCTACCTATTACTAAGCTAGTGCAGTCAATTCAATCAGTACTTAGAACGGATGATCGGCTATTAATATTTATGCAGGAAGAGTCATCAGATAAGGCGGTTTATATACCTTTTAAGACTTTTGAAAACCAATTGATGCAAGGTAAGTGCGATCTTAATGGTCAATATACTGAGCTGGGTTTGATTCTGCAAGACTATAGAGAGCAGCCAGAGCTTCAGGAGAGATCTGTTGCCATAGTATCTGATATGCACTTTTTGCCAGCAGAAAGAACGAGCTTTGAAAATCAATATGATGCTTTTTTGAGTGCTTATGTCAATACTGAAAATTCAGGTTCTGCACTATCTAATGGAATAGTTTCGCTACGTGCCCCCTTTGTAGGAACTTATTACACGGTAAATAATGCAACTAAAACGCTTGCGCAGACGCAAAAGCATTTACACTTTTTTTGGTTAGCCAAGCAACATTCTAGTGCGCAGCAGATCGAAAAAATCCAACAAACCTTGATTAATGCCCAAAACCAACATTCTAATAGCGTCATCGCGCAAGCTGAGTTCTTACCGCAATTACGGCTTCTGACAGACGATGCCAAAAGCTATGATGCTTTTAGCTCGCCTGCACCCATCATCAGCCCGAAAAATGTGATTGATTTATCTATGGACGAGCTAAAGCCCTTTATCAGCGCCTTTGACCCTAACAGCGCACTCAGTGATGAGCAAAAAGAATGCTACGATGTTAGCTGGGGCGATAAAGACAGCATTATATTTTATCCTTATATCAACCCCAAAACTAATCGTGACAAGGTTTGTGCGGATGGTGCACTTTTCCGCTCCAAAACAGGCAGTACTTTAAGGCTGAATTTACCGCTACAGACAGGCTACAGTATCGTGCCAAAAGCACCCGCAACGGTTGAGGTGATAGATAACTATTTATCTATTCCCATTATAGAAGCAAAAAAAGCATGTATCGGCGTCAGCTCTGGGATGGCGGAGGCACAAAAAAGCGCTCAAGGAATAGACTTGCAATACGCTGCAAGCAGCAGCTCTATCAACACCAGCTACTATACACAATATTCCATCGAGCGAGACGGCTGTAACTCGGATGATGACTGTAGCAACTTAGTTGATAAAACCTTTCAATATAACCAGCTGATATCTAGTCTTGCCAATAAGTCTAAACAACATATTGAAGATCTATATCCGCGCACGATTAATATCAATTTAATTTGTGACCCAAGTATATGACCAGTAATGATGTGTGCGTGTTATGGCAATTATCAGCCAAAAAAAAGCTAGACAGTAATGACTTTGAATGTCGTCTTATTTTAGAGTATAAAGATCGAACGTCAATTGGTGTCATAGATATTAATACTTTAGGTAATAATGAAGAAAGTTGGTTACGTTTAATACGTGAAGAAGCGCCATTTAGTGGTTTTAGTGAGTCTGATATTCCGATTAAATATAATCTATCGTTATTCATTTCCTGTTTCATGGACTTCAATAAGCTACGACAACTACAACCCAAACTAAAGTACGTTTATTTATGGATAGCTGCTAGGCATGTCGAAGTTGGTCTTGAAACGGTATATCCACTCAGCGATCTAAAGGATGTAGAGTCTCGAGCGTCTAATAGAATTTTTGTACAAATGTATCCTAAAATTCCTTCACAAAAATATGTAGATTTAGAAGATGATTTGGGAGGGGTTGAAAACTTTCAGGGGTTATTAGAAAAGATTCAAGGGCAATCTGAACAGACTGTAGGCACTGAAGTACCTGTTTCCATTAAAAAGCCTAAAGCTACTAAAAAACTTACATCTACCCAAGATATTAAGGTGGTAAAGAAATCAGTAGTTACTCAAGAAGTGAAAGCTGCCAAAGAACCTATCATAGAGGCTAAAAGTAGACAAGATATATCCAGTGTCGCTAATAGTTCGGATGGTATTGGCCTAGAGATATTAGGCACAGAAAATGCTGATGTGATATGGGGCATCTTTTCCAAACAAGACCTAGATGACTTGGTAGAGGGTTTTAAAGATTGGGAGAGAGTGCACGGTAAAAACACCTTGCTTGCCAGATTACCCAAAAGCTTAGCAGATAAGATAGGCGGCGAGTTCAACATTGTGTTTTGGACCAGTGGACAAGGTATCAGTAATATGGTGGTGGATGATAGACCACCTAGACATACTATGGTCATGGGTCTTGTAAAGAGCGTTGCTGATAATATCAGCCATGGTATTGGATATTGCATACAGCGACCGACTAGCTTAGATAAAATGTGGACACATCAGAAGTGGCATGCTCTTGAATGCCAAGATAATGACATTTTAAAAGTGACAACAGTAATTTTTTAAACAATCATCACACAATGTAATATGGCTTAATTCTAATGAATAAAAATCTTCAATATACATTAATGAGTTTTACAGGTATTTTTCTCATGATCATTGCCTCAGGAGCTTTTGATTCTGATCCATACTATGATGAGGCATACTATGATGATACTGAGTCAAATGAGCTATATGATATTGGTGAGCCAGGAGAGTCACAGGCAGGGGCCGACGCTGAAGTGGCTGTAGCTGACGCTGAAGCAGATATGCAAGCGGCAGACACTAGTGTAATAGATGAACAGAACATTGAATGGGTAAATGAATTAGCTTTGATAGATGAACAATATCCTAACGATATGGAGCGTTTAGAGCGTTATCAGAGTCTGATAGATAACAATAACAATCCTTATGCGCCAATCTTGCTAGCAAATACAATTGTCAACGTTAAAAATCAATCTAGAAACGTCAGTATATTTGAAGAATGGCTCGATAATTTCAACTTTGATATAGAGTCACTCAATAGCCTTGATAGCTTAGCAAATAGCCAAAATATTAACGCAATGTTTTTATTAGGCACATATTATTATCAAGTGCAGCGTTATGAGCTTTCTAGGAATTGGCTTGAACGAGCAGCAAATCAAGGTCATGCAGGAGCAATGAATCAGCTAGCGTGGATATATAGAGAAGGGCTTGGTGTTAACGAGGATCTTGATTACGCGGTAGTGTGGCATCGTTACTCTGCTGAGGCTAATTATCCCCGTGCTATGACTAACTTAGCTTACCTTTATAGTATCGGTAAAGGCGTTGAAAAAGATTTAGAAACTTCGGCAAGATGGTATAAAAGAGCGGCTGAGTTAAATAGTGCTTCAGGAATTTATGCAGTAGCGGTCTACTACCTAAATGGCACAGGCGGTATGCCAAAAAATGAACAAGAAGGGGTTAGGTTGCTAATGGAGTCTGCAAAGCTTGGACACAAACGAGCCATGTATGCTATAGGCTTGCGCTATGAATATGGTAATGGGTTAGAACAAAATATTGACCAAGCTATGGATTGGTATAGTGAATCTGCAAAGCTTGGTGAGCCTGATGCCGTTGCCGCTATGAACCGCTTGAACTATTAAAATATCTAGGCGCTTAATAATGACGATGAATTACAGTTTATATTTATCGTCGTAACGATTTAGTGCACCTCTTAAGTATCCAGTATTGTAGATAGCTTAATGGCATTAGCCTACTTTGTAGTGAATATAGTTGATTAGGAATTAACCATTAATGAAATTTAATTTATTATTATATGTACCCGCACTGGTCGATAATCTCGATATAGAATACGGTGTCTTTATTCAGCATCATTTGATGGATGATGCTGACATTGAATTGAACTATTTTGATTTTAGTAGGATTAATTCAGAAAACTATGCGCTAGATATAGTCGATAAAAATGAAGTGACTAAAAAGGTAAGAAAAGATTGTCTAGTAGAAGGCTTCACGCTTAACAGTCATTATTCGATAAATTTGGATAAGGGTTTTAATAGAGGTATTAGCAAAGACGAAGTAAGACAGATTTTTATTTGCTTTAAAAGTAACTCAAAACAGCCGATAGATGCTTTTGTTCGTATGACCCATGATGGAGAAACTCATAATTATCATATCAAAGACAATTTAATATTTTTTAAACTTTGGGTCGCGCCAGAGATGGAAGATAGTTCTAATATCGCTTTAAATATCGGTAAAGTTAACTATTCAAGCTTTGAGTATTTTCGTGAAAATATAAAAGAAGAAGTAAATAAGCAGTGGCACTCGATGTTACTTAGGAAAAGAGATATCAGTAAAGAGGAGCTACTAAGGGCTAATAAAGATATTGATGTACAACCAGAGCCTGCTCTGGATCAATCTAACCCAGTTAAGCTTGAAAATATATTCGTACAGCCAGAGGACGTTCCTGATCATGTCAATATTACGTCAATACCAATGCAATCAACGATAACTTCGCAATACAATACAATATCAGCTAATACCAAGAAAGGAACAGATAGTTTTAAGATAATTGCTTATATTCTACTCATTTTGGGCGTGTTATCTATGTTAGGAAAAATATTTGGTGGTAATTAATTGACTTGATTAAGCTAAACACTATGACCTAAATTTGAAACAATGGGTTACAGGACGGAACCCATTGTTTGGAGATGATTTTTACCTACTGAAGTTAGTTTATTGGCGCTTTCTGTTAATAAAGATAGCAACGCTTAGGGCAATTAACAGGCTAATAAGAATAGAAAGTAAGGTTTTATTCTCTAATAAGTTAGACAAGCCGTAACTGGACTTTGTGTCAGATGGCTTTTGGGTTGTGCTTTGTGAGTTCGAATTGACGGCAGTTTTAGTTTCAGCATTAATTTTGGCCTGTACTTTGGCAGCCTCTCTTAGTTTAGAAGTACTGGCCATGAGTCGCTGATATATTTTTTTGCCCGCTTTACCATCGGCCTTAATACCGATATCTACTTGATATTTTTGAATCGTTTGGCGTGTTTTATCTCCAATAATGCCATCGACTTCACCTATATTATAGCCAAGTAAATTTAATGATTCTTGAACCTCGCGAGACTCTTTACGGCTCAAGCCCAGATCGTCAGTTGGCCACGCATTGGCAAAATTCACATCGGTATTTTTTTGTTCAATACGCTGTGATAAATGGGCAATCGCTAGCGCGTAATTTTCTGAGGCATTATAAGCATAAAATGCATCAAAATTACGGCCCACTAAAAATGCGGGCCCTTGTTTACCAGCGGGTAAAAATAAACCTACCGAAGATAAGGTATCAGGTAATGCGCTACCATCTGGCAGAGTAATGCCGATGTTTTTCCAATGTGATACTGATTTTTTATTTTTACGATTGTTTGAAAAGTTCGTATCTGAAGGTAAGCGGACCTCATAGCCCCAAGGTTGGTTACTTTGATAGCCACTACTTTTTAGGAAGTTAGCGGTTGAGGCTAGGGCATCGGCTTGGCTATTAACTAAGTCTCTACGATTGTCGCCATCAAAATCTTGTGCGAGCTGTAAAAAAGTAGAGGGCATAAACTGAGTTTGCCCAAACGCTCCTGCCCATGAACCTTTAAAGTCAGACTTAGTAATATCGCCTTGCTTTAATATTTTTAGAGCACTGACATATTCCCCGCGAAAATAACTTTGACGACGGCCAAAGCAAGATAAGGTCGCTAATGAGTTAATCACATCTTTTTTGCCTAAGGTCGTTCCAAAATCCGATTCTACTCCCCAAACGCCGAGCACATCATAGCGACTGACCCCATAGTGAGCTTCGATTTTTGCTAAGACAGCGGCATAATGCTCACTTGCAGCGATACCGTCAACAACGCGCTCTTTGTCCACTAAGCTGGCTAGGTAATCCCATGGCTCTTTAGAGAATTCTGGCTGATAATTTAGGGCTTCTAATACGCTAGAGTCTACTTCAGTAGGGCGATTCCGAGCAAAAATGTCTTTGACGCTTGCGAATACACCTTTTTGAGCCAAATTGTCTAAACAGGCTGTAAGTTGTTGATTATCAACAGCAGGTCTAATCGGGGTTATGCTGTTCGTGTTAGCTGCATAAGTGCTGCTGGTCACGGCTAGTAGGGATAGTGCTAGTGATAAGCGTGAGATGGTGGGTAAGGTATACAATGGCATTATTAATTACTCAGTAATAATAAACTAAAAAGCCATATATTAGCAGAAACCCAATTACTTTATTCAAAGAGCTTTTGATTTAAACATTATTTAGCTTTTGCAATTTTATGAGACTCTCAAAATATTGAATTTTAAGGATAACGATTGTGCCCATGGCAGAATTCCAGCTCAACTTTTTAAGACGTATTCAGTGGCTGCTTGCATCTAGCTCATATACCTCGACCTATAAATTTGCCTTATTGATGGCAATGGTTAATCTGTCTATAGAGTCTGGAATTAATGATGACAGTGAGCACAGTATTTCTTATGAGCAGTTAGCAGAGCAATTTATACAGCTTTACTGGATACAAGCATTACCATACTCAGATCAAAGTAGTAATTCTGTACTCAGACAAAGCAGTACAACAGGGCAGGCTAGTGTTATTAATAGCATTCTAGATTTGCAGCATAAAACTAAGACAACCAGTCTAGCTATAGCTCACACACAAAATATCAAACTATGGCAATCCACTATCAAAGATATTTCCTCGACTATCAAAAAGTACCCTGCAAGGTATCTGCAAAGTGCGGAGGACAAAGTTAGTCGTGAGTTCTTATATGTTTATGACTCAAAATCCAAGGTAATAACTTTAAAATCTGGTGTTGCATACTGTTTTACACGCTTTGGTAAAATAGTTAACAAGCTGTGTCAGCAATACTGGACAGAGTTCGTACGCAAGAACAGTCGTAATCAAATACATTTTAGTGATGATATTGATTTGCAGCAGTTCTTGTTTAATCAATCGCGCCAAAGTCTAAAAGTATTAATACCTATACTGATTGATACTCAGCAGGGACAGTGCTTCTATTGTCATAAACCCTTGAGAAACAATATCGAAGTTGATCACTTTATTCCTTGGTCGAAATATCCAATTGACACGATGAGCTATGCTGAATAAACCGTACAACTAAACTTGGTAAACTAAGCGTATTAACCGGAGTTTATCATGACCAAGAAAGTAAGAACCTACAGTGACGAATTTAAAGCCGAAGCTGTTAAAAAGATAGCAGACAACAACGGCAATATTTCAGCGACCGCAAAGCAGCTTGGCATCGCCATGCAGACCTTAACTAATTGGCACAGTAAAGCCAATCAAGGCAAACTTATCGGCACAGAACAATATGATCCTGAGCTTATGGCAGCTATTCAGGAAATAAAGCAGCTCAAGCGGCAACTTAAAGTGGCTGAAGAGGAGCGCGAGATATTAAAAAAGGCGACGGCGTACTTCGCGAAAAACAGCTAGTCAAGTACGCCTTTATCAAAGACAACCAGCAAGTCTTTAGCATTAGTAGCATGTGCCGCGTACTACAGGTTAAACCCTCAAGCTACTATGACTGGCTAGGTCGTCATATCAGCTGTCAGCAGGTACATCGTAATCAGTGCGAGTTATTGGTTAAAGCCGCGCACAGTGAAACCCTCGAACGCTACGGTTTTGAGCGTCTGCATGCGTATCTAAGCGGACAAGGACATAATATTAGTCTATACATGGTCAGAAGCATCAAAGAAGAATTTGGCATCAAATGCCGTCGTCATAAGCGCTTTAAAGTCACCACTGACTCTAATCATCACAAACTGGTCTATCCAAACGTGCTCGATCAGAAGTTTGACACCAGTCGCCCTAATGAGTCTTGGGTTAGCGATATTACTTATATCTGGACACATGAGGGCTGGCTGTACTTAGCAGGAGTGAAAGATTTATATACCAAAGAGTTGGTCGGTTACGCTATCAACAAACGCATGACTGCTGACTTAGTTTGCAAAGCACTAAATATGGCAATCAAAAACAAACGACCTAATAAAGGGTTAATTGTGCACTCAGACAGAGGTAGTCAATACTGTAGCCATGCGTATCATAAAATCATTAAACAGCACCAGTTTATAGGCTCAATGAGTGGCAAAGGTAATTGCTTTGATAACGCACCCATAGAAAGCTTCTGGGGTACATTAAAGAATGAGCTTGTATACCATCAGGACTATAAAACAAGGTTTACAGCGATCAGCGATAACACACAATATATCGAGCTCTACTACAATCAGACGAGAATTCAAAAGGGTTTAGGCTATAGATCGCCAAGGCAGATGTGGTTTGACTTTTATCATCAGGCTGCGTAATTAAAATCTCCCAAGTTTAACTGTACGGATTTGACGTCAGGGGCCATCAGCGCTGTTAGACAATAAGTTTAACCCGACTAAAACAACAGCTAAATCATCGCAACTACAGCAGTGTCAAGTCAAAACCAATTACCTGCATAGTAAACGTAATCGATTTATGTTTCCCAGTAATACCAGATTATTAACGGTATCTGATTATCAGTCGGTTTTTGGAAAAATATGGGAACTGATATTTGATCAAGAGCAGCGTACTAATCGGGTCGCTGCTATCTTGTTACTATCAATGATAACCGGTAGGTCAATTCAGACTGTGATCAAGGAGGTAGCCACTAACAAAAGTCAAAGACAGTTTTTGGTGGAAGAAGAGGGTGGTGTTACTGTGATTCGAAATAGTATTAATGTCACCGTCAATCGGCGCGATAAAGTAAAGCCGCTTACCAAAAGTCATAGTCATCATTTTAGTTTACCGCTGCCAGCACCCTTAGACGTTGTATTACAGTATAAATTTGAAGTGGAAACAACCGAGGTCAATCAACTCTTAAAAACGATTAAAGAATCTCTATCTTTATTATCAAATCAGCACATCGAATCAGCGCTAACATTCATTATTACTCATCATATCAGCGAACCATTGCACTCAGACATCGTTACAGGGGTCGAGGTGGAGCATTCATCACCGCTGTACTATACCAGTATAGAAACATCTTATTTGATTAGTACCTATCAAGCTGCAATTAAAATACTAAGCAATCAATTTTTTGAAAGCTTTAGGACTATTAACTACTGTAGAACCAATAAAACTAAAAAAGTCTCACATTTGCTAAACCCAGAAAACTATAAATTATGGCAAGCTAACAAATATCCTTATCTTGTGGACATGCCAATTGTCGCTAGCAATGTTAATAAAACCTTCATTGGTAGTGAAATGGCACTGACTGACAAGGTTTGTGGTCAGTTTTTCGCACTGCTTGCAGAACGTGTGCAAGGAGATAGGCAACAATTAGATCATGGTACAAACGACCTTAGAAGCGAATATATCAAGCAATTTAATGCTTATGGTTTATGGCTCTGGCACATCATTCAGATTCAAACAGGCATAAGACCTGTCAATGACGCACCTGGATTTTTAAATCAATTTAATTTTAGTCATGATATTTATTGGGTTTCAGATAAGTCCATACGGCAAGGCAAAGACCACGGCCGCCTTATTCCTATCAGTACTTTTTTGAAAACGGCGCTAAAAAACTACATCAGTTATATCAAACACTTTGCTAGTGTGCATAATCCTTTATATCCGGAATACAAGCTTGAAATCAACAAGATTTTGCAATCAAAAGTACCTTTTTTACAGATACTTAGCCTAAATCCAAAAAAGTTTATGCCTATCACGCCAAAACGCATCAGAAGAGCAGTGGATAAAGCTCTTCCTCATCAAGATAATTGGCTGCGACATCAGTTACGTTCGATGCTTACCAATGAAGTAGATGAAGTGTACGTTTGTGCCCTATTGGGTCATGAACATGCTGACCAAGAGATATTTCATCCGATGTCCTCATTATCAATCAATCAGTACAGAACAGAGCTCTTGCCTCAGTTAGATCGTGTGGCACAAAAACTCGATCTTAAGCAAGTGGAGATCAAGCGCTATGGCTAAATCATCAGAGTTATCGTCGCACGAGCAAAGAGCTGCTAATTTACAGCAGCAAAAAAAGGTATTAATCAGTAAAGCTGAAGAAATTGTCATTGAATATTTATATAAACATCACCCCTTTAATGAATCTGATATGGAAGAGCATTATTGTACTATCGATAATGAGCTATCAAACACTTTCAAGACATTCAATCAATACCGCTGTGCAAGAGTAGGGTTCTTACAAGCCGTCAGAACTTATAACAAAGGTAACAATTGCGCGCTAGATGAACCTGTTGTTCCTATTGTGGCCGAACGAGATAAACTCACCATTAGCTATGAGTGGTTTGTTGAAGGCTCAAAAATTTCAGAGACGTGGAAAGCCATGCAACTAACTTGGCAACGTAAGCTTAAGTTCAGTGCTAATGATTATGTCTCTTATTTTTTGTATAGTAGTATCATGTTCGGTGGTTTAAATGATATCGATGCATTAAGAGCGCTATATCAATGGCTGTTTAGCGAGCGAAAACTATATCTTGTGAATCTAAAAAAACAGTCTGAACCTCATCAGAAGTTAAATGCTAATAAAATCTTGCTCGTGATCCCTTTAGAGATCAGAGATGACAAATATGGTTGCAGAGTTGATGGCAACGATGATGCATTAACTCGCTATATATCTTATGTTCCTGATGACCTAAGTCTTATGTTTCTATACGCTTTAGGTGATACTGATATAAATAAGCGTAAAATACAGCAGTTTGAGACGATTATCAAAGGATTGAACAATACGTTTGAACTTACTTGCCGAGATCCAAAAAAAATCCATTTATCACATCTTATCAAATACGCTAATTTTCATTGGCGGCAGTGGCCTGGTAGTGCTATCGATGGCGCTGGCAGTCTAGTCATGCAAGGACAACTTAAAAGTACGTCACTACCTACTGAGCAATTACTTAATTATAACCAAGAAGTTATTCAAAGTACCCAACCAGCTATTACTTGGCAAAAGCTGTTTGTTCAAAGCACATCATCGAACGATACCTCTAGGCCCAGTAAAAGCTATCCCGCTTTTAGCAAGAATATAATTCAGCTCATTCAAGAGGGACTGAAAGGGACTCGAGCATCTGCTAAAGATACTATTAACAACGTGAAAAATGACTTTCCTCAGCCCAATGCCATACGTCTACTTGGTTGGGTGCTGTCTTTATTAGAAGGCAATCAAACCAATCTAAACTCCGTCAGTAAATATGTGGGTTGTATTGGGCGTGAATGGCTTATGTTGACCATGGATGAAGATTTAGAAGGATGGGGGACCAATGATTATGAAGAAATATATGAGCAAATCATTCTAAGTAAAGTTAAAGATGCACGTAAAAAAGATATTTTGCAGAAAGGCCCGATCGATGATCGAGATGATATTGAGCTTGATGATGACGATATAAAGAATGGTAAAGATAATGATTTAGTTGATCCAGTACCTAATCTAGTGCAGGTGCTAGACGAAAGTAACGACTCAAAAAATGAGGGTCAACAATCCACCAGCTTAGATGAGCTCAAAAACACCCAATCTTATACCTATGGGCGATTACGCACTTTTCATCAATATCAGATGGAGTATTTCGATGCTCCTGACGTGGTTTTTGCATGGGGAGAAAACAAGCAGGTCGTCAAAGCGAGTATGGTATCACCTCGAGTATATAATGCCATGCACAGCGCACTACAAGTATCTGAATTGAACAGTAGTCAAAAGCTGTTATGCCAGACGATATTGATTCTAGCGTATCGTACTGGCATGCGTATTAATGAGATTGCAGGTATAAAACTCAAGAACGTAAAAGGTATCTCGGATATTAGCGTTGTACTGACGCCAAACCCTTATCTACGTCTTAAAAGTAGTAGTGCTAAAAGAAGAGTATTATTAGCGGCGCTTTTAAAGAAAGATGAGTTAGAGGTAGTGACGTCGTTTATTGCTCAGCAACAAAGAATGGGGGTGTCCTATTTGTTTTCACAAGGCGTGAGTAAGCAGCCATTACCAACGTATTTTTTTAGCAATTTGATGAGAGTGCTATGGGATGGTGTGCTTGGGCAAGACAATCACAATTATACTTTTCATAGCTTCAGGCATACGGCAATCAGTCAGTTAGCGCTAGCTATCAATGATTCGGCATTAGCAGAGGTGATGACGGACTATACCCAACAGGAATGCCAGAACATCGCTGATAGTCTTGCAGGTTATCATCAAAATCAAGGTGCTTGGTTTGGGTTAGCGAGCTTCGTAGGTCATCTGACTTGTGACACAACTTTTGAACATTACATCCATACTGCACATCTATTAGCAGGGTCGCAGCTGAGCAACGCTAAAATTGAAATACCTTTTACCGTACTACATAATACAACTGGTATAGATTACCAGACAGTCAATTATCACGATAAAACTACCTATGATAAATCTACTAAGACAGTAGCGTTAAAAAAATTAAGGCCTTATTTTGCAAAAAAGCTAAAAGCACATCACAATCCTTTATTTACAGCACCCGATGTGAGCACCAAACTTATTCAGCGGAGTGCTGAAGGTGAGGGGATGCAGCACTCTGTTTTTATTGATGCAAGGTACGATGCTGTTATTAGTTTTCTAAGAGAGATAGATAGACTCAGACCTGAGCTGCGTGAAAAAGAGTTGGAAAATATAGCAATAAAACACGGTATTCATTTACTCAATGCACGAGAGTTATACAAAAACGCAAGTGGCTTAAATAATAACGACAAGCTCATCACTCAAGTTAAAGGTCAAACTGCTCAAGCCATTATTACCACGGCATTGGATAACGCTTATAACCTGTCCGTACAGAAACCTGATCAATTACGAGAGTTTGTCAGTATTTATAAGCAAAAGCACATTACCTCTAGATCTTACTTAAAATTTGGCATTAAAAAATCTCAACATGAGTTATTGGGTGACTTCTTGAAGATAGGGTGTCAAATTATTGCTCCTCACCATTGGCAACTGACTTCTAGTAGCGCAAAAGAGGTTAGAGATTTCAAGAAAAAGTATAAACTAGATAGCGCCATTAGGGTGGAAGCCAACCAAAATTGTGTAGGCTTTGAAGTTAGAATTGTCAGAAAAATGAAATCCAAATCTGAAAAACAAGCTACTTATGAGTCGTCCGGCGTCTTGAAATTTTTGGGTGAGATGTTAGTAATACTGCTTGAACAGGATAGTGAAGAATAAGTCTGATACAGCCAGCATTGTAAATTTAGATTGCCTAACTAAAATCTCCCAAGTTAATGTCTACGGATTTGACGGCATAGCTCATTGTTCTAACTGAACCGCCCCGACTATATCGGAGAGCGTTTTATTTGAGTCAGGCAACTTTGCCTGACTCATTAAGACTATCATAATATTGCTTTTCAAACTCAAAAGGTGATACATAACCAATCGTACTATGCATTATCATATGAATTACCCGCGTTCCAACAAAGGTAATAACGCCAGAATCAGCCATCTGATCAGTATAACGAATAGATAAATACTGAACGCCTCTATCACTACGATGAATAACGTCTTTTGGGTTGTTTCTGTCTGCAATGGCTTGATTTAACGCTGCCATCATCATATCGATGTTCATACGATTAGACACCTTCCAGCCAACAATACTACGGACAAACACATCTATAATAAACGCAGTATACTAATAAGGTGTTAAAAGGAGCTAAAAATGAAACTCGCAGAAGCCCTACTTATTCGTAGCGATATGCAAAAAAAACTTGCTCAAATTAAAGGACGTATTCGTAGTAATGCTAAAGTTCAAGAAGGCGATACGCCAAATGAAGATCCAAGTCATCTAATGATTGAGGCTAGTCAAGTCATTACTGAGCTATCTACTTTGATTGAACGTATTCACCGTACCAATGCAGTTGCTAAGACGGATAAAGATCAATCAATGCTGACGCTATTGGTTGAACGCGAGGCGTTGGAGATGCGCCACAAACTATTAATTGAAGCAATTGAAGCGACCGACACTGAGGCAGATCGTTATAGTCATCGTGAAATTAAATGGAATATTATGGTCTCAGTAGCTGGGTTACAAAAGCAAGCCGATGACCTGGCGATGAAACTACGCAAAATTAATATTGTCATTCAAGCCAATAACTGGCAAATTAACCTTGTTGAATAAGATTTGTAGACTACTAAATTTATAATTTTCTATTCTTATAGTCATAAATGAATAGAACCACCTATTGGAACCGATTGGGCGAGTGTCAGACCCCTTACCTACACAACAGGGGGTTGAAAACATACTGTAGTGTTTGTCATGCGTTGCGGGTAGACGCTTTTTTTACTACTTATGCCCCGAACACGTCACAGCTCACAAGGTACTACTTAGACCTTACTACCAGATACTGACAGTCGGTTTCAACTTTACGTTTAATGCCTCTTGATACGCCGATTATCAAGAGCGTCATCTACGAGTACTACGCATTTACCAAACTCAACACCCCGTGTTAAACCTCTCTAATCCACGACTCCATTCAAGTCCTCACTAGGGTACCGAACCAGTGAAATCGGTTTATCATAGGCATACTTACAATAGATTATAGGCGTAATAATAGTACGCTTGAAGTGGTTTTACTGCATTAGTCTATTTTAAACGGTCTATCAATGGGCTTAAAGGGTGATATAGCTGTTTCCACTCGGGTATACCCGAAATGAATCAGTAACTTAATGCCAGATTGAGAAGCTTTTCCTAAAAACTGTGTAACTACTTATAATCCAATAGCAGGAGAATAAGCAATGACTACTCAATCTGACATTAAAAAACTGGCTGAGCAAATGGCCAGCAGCATGAGCAGCTTAAAAGTTTGAGAAAAAGGTGTGTTATTTAAAGTCTTATCTACTACAGCTCCATAGCTATACTGGAAGTTATTTAACCTGCGCTGTTTCTAATAAACTGCCATCTTTATCGAATAAGCAGTCGACGATAATGAGCGGAGCCGCATACAAGAGCTTGAGCGAGAAGTCAGACAGCTTAAGATAGAGAAAGATATCCTAAATGAGGAGGGATTAAGCGAAGCACTGCTTCGCCCCGACGCAAGGGGAGAGCTATGTTCGAGTGGGCTTCAGCTCTGCTGGCATCGGACAACCTCAACGTCTATCGTTGATTAAAAAGCTGGCAGAGCAGGACAAAAGATTAAGTAAGAAGAAGCTGTGTGACTTGTTTGATGTGGTTAGAAGTAGTTACTACTATGGTATTAAGACTAAGCCTATTGATGTTGAGCGAGTCAAACTCCAGTCTTTAATACGCCAAATATTCAACGACTCAAAGCAATCAGCAGGGGCTCGGACTATAGTTGCCATTTTAGCTAACGAGTATGGCATTAAGCTAACGCGTTACTTAGCGACTAAGCTTATGGAGCGAATGGGTTTAGTCAGCTGCCAGCTCAAGACCCACAAATACAAACACGCTGACGAGGCGCATATAACCTATGACAACCTTTTAGACCGAAACTTTAACCCAGATGCGCCTAATCAAGTCTGGACAGGCGATGTGACCTACATCCGTATCAAAAGTGGCTGGTGCTACTTAGCGGTTGTTTTAGACTTGTTTGCTCGCCGTGTGGTTGGCTTTAGCGTATTCGATTCACCTAATAGCACCTTGACCGCATCAGCGCTAAAGATGGCGTATCAGACTCGCCTTAAACCAAGCGGTGTGCTGTTCCACTCTGACCAAGGCACGCATTACACCAGTAAAGAGTTCGTTGACGCGATAGCTGATTGCGACGGTATGGCACAAAGTATGAGCCGTCGTGGAAATTGTTGGGATAACGCGCCAACTGAACGCTTCTTTAGGAGCTTTAAAACCGAGTGGATGCCAAAGGGCGGTTACGAGGATATCGCTGAAGCATCGAGCGCCATTAGTGATTATATCTGGGGCTACTATCAAACCGTGAGACCGCATAGCTTCAACAATTATTTAACACCAGTAGAAACAGAAAAACGTTACTTTAATAAAAACCTCTTAGAAGGTGTCCTAAATTAGTTGACCACTATAGTTCAGGTTTTGCGAATGCAAGGTTTGAAACGGATATAGAGGAAGGGCTAGATGTGTTAGAGGAATATTATCCTGAACAAGAGCGAAGCTTTTTGGTAGAGCAACAAGCTTCGCATGAAGGGGTTGTGCAGGATATTCAGCAGGGATTGCAGCAGAGTATCAGAGCTGTGAATTGAGCACAGTTGAATTATCTAGTCAGCTTGGTAAGTCAATTAATGGATTCTGAACAAGTTGGCTAGTCACTAATTGAGGGGAGCTTGGGCTTCCTTATTTTAGAAGTTTTCTAGTACAATTTTGCCTTTCGACTTGCCTGATTCAAGTAACTTATGCGCCTTTTCCAAGTTTGCAGCGTTAATTTTGCCTAGATTTTGGTTGAGGGTACTTCTAATTTTTTGCTGGTCAACTAATTGGGCAACCT
Organism: Psychrobacter sp. MES7-P7E; assembly: GCF_002863645.1. Lineage (NCBI taxonomy): Bacteria > Pseudomonadati > Pseudomonadota > Gammaproteobacteria > Moraxellales > Moraxellaceae > Psychrobacter > Psychrobacter sp. MES7-P7E. The sequence goes on from NZ_PJBU01000107.1 coordinate 27,071, forward strand.
GTTGCAACAGATCACCTTGCTTTTCAATATCATCGGTTTCATACATTGAACGGGTGAACATCAACTCCCAATGGATAGAAATAGATTTAGTCTTAAACGGCATAATATCAAAGGTTTGTGGATCATCGATCAATCCAAGCTTGCCTTGTGGTGCAATCAGAGAAACTATTTGCTCGATATAGGTGTCTGTATGATTTGTAGAGAATACGTATTTTGGTTTTGCAATGCCTAGTGTCTCGATTTGTGCATTTAAATCTTTGCTATGATCAATGACATGGTCGGCACCAAGTGATTCCACCCAAGATTTCGTTTCTTCACGTGAAGCTGTTGCTATAACGGTCAGATTTGTTTTTGCTTTTAGGAGTTGGATAGCGATTGATCCTACACCACCTGCACCACCAATAATTAAAATACTGCCAACTTCTGTTTCTGAAATTTGAAACCGATCAAACAGCATTTCCCATGCCGTTATTGCAGTTAATGGCAATGCTGCTGCTTCTGCATTAGATACTGTAATTGGTTTAAGACTGATAATTCGTTCATCGACTGCTTGATACTCAGCATTACTACCATCTCGGGTTAAATCGCCAGCATACCAAACAGAATCTCCTACTTTAAACGAGGTAACTTTTGAGCCAACTTCAATAATTTCCCCAACGGCATCCCAACCTAAAATACGATTATTTGCTTCAGACGAATTTTTTCTCACTTTGGTATCAACTGGATTCACAGAGATTGCCTGAACTTTTACCAGTACATCACGCTCCTTAAGCGTAGGCTTCGCTTTTTCAATATCTACCAATGAATTTTTAAAATCATCATGGTTATTGATAACATACGATACGGCTTTCATAGATTTGTCCTTAACTTTAAAAAATATAGGGCGTGTTGAACATTCAAATATTAGGACTGCTGATAGATAAAATCGCACCAAACTAGGCGTAAACCGACGATAATGTCGAGGCCTTAGCTAGGTTTACAACACCGTTTGGGGTGATTTTAGCATCAGCCCTTCGGGGCGGGGCTCTTTTTTGCCAATACATGGCGAAATTGTCTATCCTAGAATAACTAGGCTTCGAAAATTTCACTGCGTATTGCCTGAAAAATAGCCGCCGCCAGTGCCACATTTGAATGTTCAACACGCCCTAGTAAAAATGGGAGCGAAGTGCTCCCATTTTATGTTATTCAATAATTAAAACTCTTGGCTCGTTGGGCGCAAAACAATTTCATTAATATCTACATCCGCAGGCTGTTCAATTGCATAAGCAATTGCTCGAGCGACTGAGTCAGCTGGTATGGCTTGTTTGTAGAAATCAGTAACAAACTCTGAACTTTCTTTATGAGAAGAACCGAATTTTAGTTCTGACTCAATTGCACCAGGCTCAATAGTAGTCGTTCTAATTGTTCCCCCAACTTCATGACGAAGGCCTTCTGAGATGGCTCTTACAGCAAACTTAGTACCGCTATAAACAGTACCTCCTGGACTAAATACTTTTACCCCTGCAACAGATGCGAGATTAATAAAGTGTCCAAAGTTTTGTTTTTGGAAAACAGGTAGGGTAGCTGCTATACCATAAAGAACACCTTTAATATTAATGTCGATCATACGATCCCATTCATCAACTTTTAGCTCACTTAATGGTGCAATAGACATTAATCCGGCATTGTTTACCAATACATCGATTTGACCAAATGCGCTTAATGCCTTTTCAATAAGTGCTTGTACTTCATGTGGTTTGGTTATATCCATACCAATAAATTCAGCTTGACCACCTTCAGCACGAATGTCGTGAACAATAGCCTCTAATTTTTCAGTACGTCTAGCACCAATTACGACCTTTGCACCTTTTTTAGCAAGTAAGCGAGCAGTAGCTTCACCTAAACCACTACTTGCACCAGTGATAACAATAACTTTATTTTCTATATTATTCATACAAGTAACCTTCAACCTATTTGTCAATCATATTTGAGGGTTAAGTATTACAGCCTTGTTAGGTATAATAAATGAATAATATTATCTTTCAGAATTCCTATTTGCGGAATAATTAGCATAACACAGGATTGGACATGCAGAACAAATTGGAAATGATGCGTATCTTTTGTGTCGCAGCAGAGTCTCGAAATTTTAAAGAGGCAGCAACTCAGCTGGGTATTTCCCCACAGGTAGTGACACGGGCAATAAAAGAGCTAGAAGAGCAGCGCGGGGAGATTTTGTTTTACAGGAGTACTCGACAAATTAAAATTACCGCTGATGGTGAGCGTCTGGCAAAGCAAGCACGTCTTGCGGTGGAATCGATCGATGCTTTGCTTGTAAAAGACACCAAGGAAAAACGAGATGAGATGCGTGGGACTGTCCGTCTTACTGTGTCGTCTGTGTTAGGGCGTAAAGTGGTAGTACCTGCACTAGCAGAATTTGCCACACGTTATCCAGATATTGTCGTGGATTGTGTGCTAACAGATTCACACTCGGATGTGATCGATGAGCGGATAGATATCGGGATCAGATTTGGATTTTTGCCGGACAATCGATATGTGGCAAGGGAATTGGCTAAAGTGAAATTTTATTCTGTGGGTACGCCAGAGTTAATTGATAAGGTTGGAATGCCCAAAAAAATTATTGACCTTGATAAATACCCTCTAACAGCACTATTCGATCATAAAACAGGGCGTTACTGGCCATGGACATTCACCGAAAGTCGAAGCTTTACGCCATCAAAGCCTCGTTTTATTACAGATGATTTAGAAGCTGAATTTCAAGCTATTCTCGCTGGAGTTGGATTCGGACACATGCCTGGATTTCTAGTTTTGCCGTGGCTTAGGAGTGGTAAGCTCATTCATATACTTCATGAGGAAGCCTCTCCCGTTTGGCGCCTGTATTTATATCGTCCACAGCGGGGCCCGACACCTTTGCGAATCCGAGCATTGTTTGATTACTTAGTGGAAGTGCTGGGCCGTATAGAAACCTGAATCAGATGGAACTAGGGCGTGTCCCCATTTAGTCATAAACGCTTGAATTAGGGACACGCCTAACCTTTTTTCTAGAAAGTAGAAATCAGATAAGACCATCATGTATTCAGAGTAACTACGATTTTTCCTATTTGCTGATTTGATTCAAGATAGCGCTGAGCGTCATGCATGTCCTCAAAGTTAAAGCAACGGTCGATCACTGGACGAAGATATCCTGCACCTATACTGCTCAGAATAAATCGTCTGGCTTGCTCCCTTAGAACAGGGTCATGGAGAACCTCAAGGAACAAAAAACCTCGCATGGTTAAGCTCTTGCGTAATGCAACTTTAAGGGGGAATGGTGTGATCTCCGGGCTAAGTGCACCATGCATAACCATCGTTCCTCCTACCGACATCGCTTTTGCAATTTGTTCAATATGTGGCCCTCCTACAGCATCGAAGGCGACATCAAGATGTTCTCCACCCAAACGTGAAACAAGCGCCTCATACAAATCGGGTTCATCTTCACTGGCTATAACATTTTTAACACCGAGATCCAGTAAACGTTGCTTTTTCTCTATCGTCTGTGTACTTGCAATGACCTTAGCACCCGCTGCTTCAGCGATCTGTATCGCAGCTAGTCCTACGCTACTTGAAGCTGCTGTGATCAAGATCGTTTTTCCTTTCGATAATCCACCAGCATGGATTACACCACCCCAAGCCGTCAAATACTGCATCCAGATTGAAGAAGCTTCTTCCCAGCTTAAACTATCGGGTTTGTGAACTAAAAAAGTTTCTGGAATCAGAAGCTTGTCCGCATATGTCCCATATTTGGCTAGATTGTCAGTCGGAAGAATCGATACTGCATCTCCTGGAGAAAATTGGCGTACACCTTCACCTATCGCAAGAACTATGCCTGCTCCCTCATATCCCAGACGAGAAGGGAATACTGCCTTTTGAATATAAGTACCACGCCGAAACATTACATCGGCCCGGTTGAGTCCGATCGTTTTCATCTGTATTAGAACTTCTCCTGCGGCTGGTAAAGCAACAGGAAGTGTTTCTAATGTCAGAACATCTGTATCTCCAATACAATTGAAGCGCCAAGTCTTGGCCTGAAGTGCGTTAAATGACATCGATAACTACCTTAATATTAGCAGAGCGATCTTGAACAGCATCATGAGCCTCAATCGCTTGGTCTAGAGTAAAATGACGAGGATCAACAATAGCACGCAGTTTACCTTCCTCAACGAGACGAGTCGCGGTCTTAAGGACATCACCATGATGAGAACGGCGATTGCCTGTTAACGTCGGCATTAGGACGAATACGCCAGACACTGTGGCACACCGTAGAGATGAATTCGCTAAATTATGATTGCCAAATGCAGCACAGCTGGTGATGTGGCCATAGTGAGTCGTCATGGAAAGTGAAGCTTCGAGTACTGGACCACCCACAGTATCATAAACAATGTTAAAACCTTGACCCTCAGGGCTTGCAGCAATAATGTCATCGGAAGATGCTGTTGTGTAATCGAGAGGTGTTGCACCGAGTTCTGAAATCAGTGATTGATCAGCTGTACGACCAGTCGCCCAAACATTTGCATCAAGTGCTTTTGCAAGCTGAACCACCATATAACCAACGCCACCAGCACCACCTTGAACCAGTACAGTTTGCCCTGGTTGGACCTTCGCATTATCCACTAAACCTTCCCAAGCGGTGAGGAACGTCAATGGTAGTACTGCTGCCTCGCGCATAGAGATATTCCGTGGCTTTAATGCGATCAGATCAGCATCTGCTACAACATATTCTGCTAAAGATCCTTGAAGACCACGAACGCCACCAATCAGACCGTAAACTTCATCTCCGACGTTGAAGTGGGTGACACCTTCACCCACAGCAGTTACAACTCCAGCCATATCCGTTCCCAACACGGCAGGAAGCTCTGGCATAGCATATGTTGCTTCACCAAGACGAATTTTATAATCAATAGGGTTTACACCACTGGCATGAATACGTACTAGAACTTGCCCAGCCTCTGGTTGAGGTATAGGGAGTTCTACACGTTTAAATTCATGATCACCAAAATTTTCTAGGATAAGCGCATTCATCATCTTATTCATAGTTGTTCCTTATTTTTAACTGGGGGATGACATGCACAATACCAAAGTAAATTAATCCAATAAATGATATTTATAGGATTTAATAATTCCTAAATAATGAATAATAAATATCATCCGCTCACTAAAAATAGGCTTTGTTGCACAAAACTATTTCTAAGGCTTATGCCACAATATAATTTTCAAATGAATAATCCTGCACCTAAAATTTATCGTACAACCAATTGGTCTTTATATAACCGAGCTTTCATCAATCGGGGGGAATATTGCCGGTGGAGTAGTCAAGGTTGAGTGCCATCTTCATTTAGAATTTGCCCTGTGTGCTTTGGTGTAATTAAAGGTGCAGTCGGACGCGGTCCTGTATATTGCAAGCCGATACCAGCATAGACATCATCTGCTGCAGTTTCAGTTCCAAAACGTTCTTTGTCTAGTTCTCGGATTTCTTGGCTAATTTCTTCAACATCACTCTGGTCAACACCCATTTCTTCTAAAATTGCACCGCCAAATAGCATTGCCGACTCGAAAGTTTCGCGTATCATGTAATCCACATTTTGTTTTGCTAAATGCAGCGCATGCTCACGGTCATAAGAGCGAACCAGTAACTTGGCCATAGGAAATTCATGTTGCACCAACTCTACGATCTTATTCGTCGTTTCTTTGTGGTCTACGCAAACAACAATGGCTTCAGCCGTATCTGCTCCAGAGGCATGTAAAATATCTAAACGAGAACCATCGCCATAATAAATTTTAAATCCAAATCTTTCAGCGTTTTGAATCATATCGATATCATTATCAATGATGGACACATCAATGCCTCGAGCAAGCAGCAATTGACTGGAGACTTGTCCAAAACGACCGAAACCAATCATCAGTACTTTTCCAGAAAGTCCTTCAGCAATACGGATATTTTCTAAAGAAGTTTGTTCTGTAGTTTGGATAAAACGTTTAAACAGAATGCCTATGATGGGGGTCAAAATCATCGACAAGATTACAATTGCAGTCAGGTTTGAGCTTTCCTCAGCACTAATGATTTGAGCACTCATGGCGGCAGTAAAGAGTACAAAAGCAAACTCCCCCCCTTGAGCCATTAGTAATGCGCGATCGAGTGCTTCAGAGTGTGAACTTTTGGCCAGGCGTGCAGTCAGATAAATGATGGATGCTTTGACAAACATCAGCAGAATTACAGCACTTAAAATTAACGCCCAGTTATTTTTTATGACGTTAAGGTCTAATGACATGCCTACGCCTAGAAAAAATAATCCGAGCAATATGCCACGAAACGGTTCAATATCTGCTTCAATCTCATGGCGAAAAGTGGATTCGGAGAGTAATACCCCTGCAAGGAATGCCCCCATTGCCATCGATAAGCCACTAACTTGCATCAGTAATGCTGCGCCGAGCACCACCAAGAGTGCTGCTGCAGTCATGACTTCACGGGCTTTGGCTGCGGCTAATAAGCGAAATAAAGGGTTAAGCAACCAATAGCCTGCAGCGATTAAACCTGCAATTGATATTAAACCAATTCCGATGCTCTGCAAACGCGCAGAAGTACTTTCAACAACATGATTCGGTGCGATAAAAGCGACAATTGCCAATAAAGGGACAATCAATAAATCTTCAAACAGCAGGATCGAGACAATTTTTTGTCCTCGTGGTTGAGCAATGTCTCCACGATCTCCCAAAAGTTGCATCACAATTGCAGTCGAGGTGAGTACAAAGCCTGCAGCACATACAAAACTCACTTGCCAAGAATAGCCATAGGCCAAGCCTACCGCCATTAACCCCAATGAACAGGCACTAATCTGTAATGTGCCTAATCCAAAAATTTCTTTTCTTAAACTCCATAAATACGATGGACGCATTTCTAGTCCAATCACAAACAGATACATCACAATACCAAGCTCAGCAACATGCAGAATAGACTCAGAATCGTAGAAAAACGCTAGTCCAAATGGACCAATAATTAATCCTGCAATTAAATATCCCAATACCGAGCTTAATCCTAGGCGCTTGATTAAAGGGACTGAGATCACTGCCGCTGTGAGCAGTATGACAGGGGATAGAAGGCTGATAGATGTGGCTTCTGCACTCATATATTTCTCAGATTTTGTATAGAGTCTGTTGACACTTCAAGTATAGAAAGTAGATTCAAAACACAAGTGCAACAGGTTTGTAGTTAGTTGAAACAGTTATTCACTATATCCGAATTTCAAGTAATCAATGGGATAATTTTATCACTGCATTTAAAGACTGTTAGCAAAGTATTGGTAAGTTTTTCACTATAGGTGTTGAGGGAAATAATTGCAAAATAAGGCATCGAATTAGATGTGTTAGTTCAGTATTGAGTGTGGCTTTAGCAAGAATAAGGATATTAGGGCGTGTTGAACATTCGCAAATAGGCACTGCTGATCGCTAAAATTGTTCCAGACAAGGCACAAAGCGACGATAATGCAGATGCCTTAGCGAGATTTGTAACGCAGTATGGGGCAATTTTAGCATCAGACCCAACGATAAAAGCAGGGGACAGAACTCTTTTTTGCCGCTTCACCGTTAAAAATAAGCGCTTAGAATGACTAAACTTATTATTTTTAACATCGAATCGCCTAAAAAATAGTCGCTGTCAGTGCCATGGTCGAATGTTCAACACGCCCTAATGCTTCTCGCAATATTCTAGCGGTAGGACATACCACTTTGTCTGTGGAGGAAAGATGCGGTAAAGGTCGCCTTGTGAAGCAGAAAGCATGCCTAAATCTGTGAGAAAGTCGCCTAAGAGCTTTTGCTTTTAAAATCTCTGAGAAACCTGTTTCGTAAAGAGTTAGTCGAAAGTGGGGGGGAGTATGTCAGAAGTTTAATTTTATGGGTATACGGATTTAATGGTTGATGAGGTAAATTTTTCCCACTAACCGGTTACCGCCCTCAGATGGTTGATAGATCGACCCCGTAGTTGAGTTCCTCGGCTAAGTCCGGCAGACCGTAACCGATGGTTTTCTTATAGAACGGAGAGACCTTCGCAGTTGGGGCCTTCTTCTTGTGCTTCGTGGTGTAGAGCATTCGTGCCCGCATCACCTCGAAGGAGTAGCCACGTCCCTCCCGGTTCTTGTCCTTGGCCAGTCGGTTGATGGACTCCGTGTAAGCGTTGGTGACGGGCATGCCCGTCTCAAAGTAGGTCATGATCTCTTCGCGCCACTTTCCCACCGCCCTGACCAAATCGCTCCAGACTTCCTTCTGTCCCTTCGGGATGCTGGCTATCCAATCGTCCAGAGCGACTTCTGCCTGGGGCCGTGTGATGGCGTCCCAGATGCCGTAGAAGCGTTCCTTGTGCGCGTAGGCGGCCAGCAGTTAAGGGAATGCGCCTGTCCAGGTCTCCATGATGAGCCGTTCCCGGTCTGAGACTTCGTGGGCGCGTTTCAGTAGAATTTTCCGGTCTCCCTTGAGGGTTCGGCTCTGGGAGGGTTTCAGCTCCTTTTTGATGCCCTTGCGCTCTTTCTCCAAGGCATAGTTGGCCATGCGCACCACATGGAACGTATCAACCACGATGCGGGCCTGTGGCAGCACCGTCTTGACCGCTGTCCGGTAGGGATTCCACATGTCCATGCTGACGATCTCGACCTTCTGGCGGTCTTTCATTTTCATCAGGTAATTGCTCACCACGTCCTGACGGCGGGCAGTCAACAGGTCGAGCAGAGTTTTCTCCTCGATGTTGGTCAGAATGCAGCGGTAGCACTTGTTCAGGTACAGCTCGTCGATGCCCAGAATGCGGGGCGTCTCGAAGCGGTGCCAGCGCCCCAGAAACGCGGCGCGGGTATTGAAGATGTCGCGTACCGCTTCTCGTCCAGACCGGTCTGGGCAGCCACGAAGGTGTAGGGGTGATTGAAGGATTCTTTCTCCACGTACTCATGCAGCCGAAGCGTCATGCGGAAACTGTCCACCATTTCCGGAAGCTTGGGCTTGAAGGTGGTCTTGCAGGCTCGGCAGGCGTACCGGCGGCGGACCACCCAGAGCGTGACTCGCTTGCCGTGGATGGGCAAATCACGATAGGGAACATCACGCTTGCCGAACCGCACGAACTCACCCTGTACGCCGCATTCCTCACAGGCGATGGGATCAGGCGCGTTCACCTGGAAATGCATATCGTCGTCGTTGGATTTGTAGCCCAGCACCAGATATTCAGGCAAGTGCAGGATGTTGTCGGGCATTTCGGTCATGCGGTAGGCACCGTATAGTATTTGCTTTATACCCCTCTTAGCTTCAACTGCATATCTTATTCACATGCTCTGTAGTTGGTCGCTTTTATGTTTGGTCAACTAGCTGCATTTGAGCTTCATTCATTCGGCCACCGTGCACTGTCAGCCTTGCAAACCCGGCATCCAGTTCACGAATATCGGTAGGTGTGAGCTCTACATTGAGAGCACCCAAGTTTTCATGCAGGTGATTAACATTCCGTGTCCCGGGAATGGGAACAATCCAGGGCTTCTGTGCCAACAGCCAAGCAAGTGCGATCTGCGAAGGACTAACGCGCTTCTGTTCTGCTAGCTTCCAAAGCACATCAATGACGGGTTGATTGGCAGCTAGGCTCTCTTCGGAGAATCGATCAAAGCCAGCGCGAAGATCCGTTTGGGGATCAAAGCTCGTATTGGCCCACATCTTGCCAGGCAGGAAGCCCATGCCTACTGGCCCCCAGGGGACGAAGCCGATGCCTAATTCTTCACAAATGGCAAGAACGTCGTTTGTTTCTGGACTGCGCTCCATAAACGAATATTCGGTCTGCACGGCAGCTAACGGATGAACGGCATGCGCTCGGCGGATAGTCGTTGCACTTGCCTCTGATAGCCCGAAGTGAAGCACCTTTCCCTGATTAATCAGGTCTTTAACAGCCCCTGCCACTTCTTCAATTGGGACCGATGGGTCAACGCGATGCTGGTAAAGCAAATCAATGCGATCCGTTCTCAGGCGCCCGAGTGACTCCTCCACCATTCGTTTGATGTTTTCGGGACGACTGTTAAGCCCTCCGTTCTTGATGTCAAAACCAAATTTAGTCGCAATGGCGACCTTGTTGCGGAACGGTGCTACAGCCTCACCAACTAGCTTTTCATTGGTATACGGCCCGTACACTTCAGCTGTATCAAAAAACGTAACCCCTTTTTCGTAAGCCGTACGGAGAGTTTCTATACCTTGGTTTTTATCTGCCGGTGGACCGTAGTTGGCACTAATACTCATACAACCCGCGCCCAGCGCAGACACGGCTAAATCTCCAAGATGCCGGGTAGGCATACCGGACTCTCCTGAGTGAGATGGAGCCCTCACTGCATCACCTGTTTTTCGGTTGTCCGATGCCGCCCATGATGTTGTCGCTACCGCGAGACCGGCCCCGAGCGAGGCGGCCTTGATTATTAAGTTACGGCGGTCAGGATTTGCGATGTTTGATTCAGTTTGCTTAGTAACGCTTTCACTGTTGTTCATAAATTTAACCTCACTAGAAGTGGTTTTACATATACTGGACCGTGGGACGTACGAGAATTTCGTTTAACGTCACGCGTTGCGGACGGCTGATAGCGAACGAAATGACTTCGGCAATATCTTGGGCAGGAATGGCCCAATCCAGAGAGTCTTTAGCTGCTTTTTTGCTGTCATCATGAGTAATATGATCCGCCAGCTCAGTAGCAATAGCGCCTGGTTCAATAACCATTACTCGAATGTCAGGCTGAAGCTCGACGCGCAGTGACTCTGACCAGCCGTTGATGCCCCATTTTGTAGCCGAATAGGCAGCAAAACCGGCAGGAGCTATACGACCAGCGACCGATGAAATATTGACCAAATCTCCGCCACCGTTAGCGCGTAGCTGTTCAAGGAACACGTCGGTGACGGTCATTGCACCAAGAAGATTCACCTCTACCATTTGGCGGTGCTCTGCATGCTGTTCCTTACTAAACGGCGCAGTGAGCATGACGCCCGCATTGTTAATAAGGATGTCAGCCCCACCCAGCTCACGCTGGACACGTTCGGCCGCCGCAACGATCGAGTCACGATCAGTGACATCTGCCTGAATCGCGATGGCGGCGTCGCCGAGCGAATCGACTAAGGCTTGAAGGCGGTCAACACGCCGAGCCAGTAACGCTACTTGATGGCCATCTGCCACTAGGGCACGGGCCGTTGCTTCACCGATTCCTGACGATGCGCCAGTGATCACCGCCACTCGAGCAGTCTTTGGTTGGGTATTCATCATCACCTCTTTATTTCCTAGTTAGTGTTAAAATTCTCTCGGGTCACCAAGCCAATCAGTACTGAATCTGCGTCGTTTAACATGTCCAGTTTTGTAGCCAAAAAGCGTAGGGCGTAGGTAAAACTACCTCAGACTGTTCAATTCCCATATCTCGGGCCGCTTGGAACGGCCAGTGCGGATTGGCCAACAGCGTACGGGCGAAGAACACCACATCCACCTGTTCGTCTCGGATAAACGCGTCGGCATCTTTGGCACGGGTGATCATCCAGCTTGTGCCTACCGCCAGCCCGGTTTCGGCGCGAACCCGTTCTGCATAGGGCACCATGAAGTTGGGCCCCCACGGCACCTGCTCGTCTGGTGTCGATAGCGCAAGTCCGACATCAACCAAATCCACACCCAGGCTTTTGAACCAGCGCAGCACTTGAAGGGCTTCGCTAAACGAGTGTTCTGTACCGTTATCGAATTCCGTAACTCCAAGTCGTATGGTCAAGGGCAAGTCATTCGGCCAGACATTGCGAACCGCTGTGACGGTCTCCACCAAAAAGCGGGCACGGTTTTCCAGCGACCCACCGTAGTGGTCGGTTCTGCGGTTAGAGTGCTGGGAAAGAAAGCTCTGCCCCAGGAAGCCGTGAGCAAAATGCAGCTCTAGCCATTCAAAACCCGCTTCGTAGGCCCGTCGGGCGGCGTCCGCAAAATTCTGCTGGGTTCGTTGAATGTCAGTGAGCGTCATCGCTATGGGTAGGTGTGGTGACTCAGGCATATAGGACAGTGCACTCGGGGCCACGGGTTGCCATGCTTGCGGGTCGGTTTTCGCTAACGGAGCGCCCCCCTCCCAAGGCGGCGTGCAACCGGCCTTACGACCGGCATGGCCGAGCTGAATACCAGGTACGGCACCGTTGGATTTGATCGATTGCGCAACAGACGCGAAGCCTTCAACCTGAGCGTCGCTCCACAGACCCGCATCGCCTGGGGTAATGCGGCCTTCCGGGGAGACGGCTGTGGCTTCGACGACCAATAAACCCACGCCACCACGGGCGAGCATGGTGTAGTGAGTCTTGTGCCATTCGTTCAAGAACCCGTCTTGGGCCTGGTATTGGCACATAGGCGAGGCTGCGATACGGTTTCTCAGCGTAATTCGCTTGAGATTGAATGGTGAGAAGAGAGAAGGCATTGGCTACCCCGAGACTGATTACTGATAGTGCCTCATCATAACCAGGTAACTGTCTCTGGAGTTGCCAAATTCAAGCGCATCATTGCCTAAAACGACGAATGCTAATCATAAACAAGAAAATGAGGTGTTGGTCAGTGTTATACTGTTGATACTTAGATGATATGGACGCTAGGCATGCAGCAACACTATGTGGCTTATAACAACGGATCCTCTCCGATTGGTACGTTGGCCAACACTATTGAAACTATTGCCCAAAGTGATGGTGACTACGCCACGGCTATACCAGGGCTTTCACTCCATCGGAGGCGTACCCCAACGGAGCCTGTGCACTGTATCTATACGCTGGGCTTGGGGGTAGTGGCACAAGGTGGCAAGCAAGTCATGCTGGGAGACGCACTGCTCGAATACGGTAGAGGAGATTGTATGCTCACGACGATCGACCTACCTGTGATCTCTCACATTACCCAGGCTCGAATCAAAGACCCTTTCCTGGGCCTTATGTTAACTATGGACGTACGAACTATCGTTCAGGCGGCTTCGGAAATGGATTTACCTCCTCTTCAGCGAAACTCCACCTCTCAGCCTATTACGGTGGCAGCGCTAGATGATCTCATGATAGATGCACTTACACGCTTGGTTAGGCTGACTAGCGAACCGCTGTTAGCTCCCAAGCTAGCACCTCTCATTAAAGAGGAAATTATAGTGCGATTGCTGGCAGGCCCACTCGGATCGCAGCTCAGAAATTTCCTGATCACGGAATCGCCAAGCCATCAGATCACAAAAGCCATTGCCTGGCTAAAGCAACACTTCGCACAAACACTACAAGTGGAGGAGTTGGCAGCCTACGTACACATGAGCCAATCCACTTTTCGCCAGCATTTTCGAGCCATTACCGGCACTAGCCCGCTTCAGTTTCAAAAACAACTGCGGCTGCAAGAGGCTCGGCAATTGATGCTCAACCAAAATGTCGATGCAGGAACCGCCAGCTCGTTTGTGGGTTATGAAAGCCCTTCTCAATTCAATCGGGAGTACCGCCGCTTATTCGGCGCACCGCCCCGAAAAGATGTAAAACAACTGAGGCAGGCGGGTGTCATGCGGTAGGTTGTAACGATAAAGTTTCGACCGAATTTCAACCAGATATTCCGTTGAGATAATAGCCTTTAATGCCGAGTGCAAATTAATAAATCAACCAGATATTCCGGTTACCCAATTTTATAAGTTATTGTAAAGATTCGGAAAGTTAATTATGGCATCCAGTTGCAGAGCCAATAGTGACTTCATTTAATCTCAGCATACTTTTTGAAACACTACCTAAATTTTTAAGGTTTATAAAAAATATTCCTTTTTTATACTATGGGGTACATTAGTATTAATGCTAGAAATAAGGAGGTCTGATGCCTAATCAGGTTGAAGACAAAAAAAAGATTCTTCTACGTGTCAGAAAGATCAAAGGTCAGACGCAAGCGATTGAAAAAGCATTAGAAGACAATGTGGAATGTGGTGCAATTCTGCAACAATAGCATTATGTCGAAATAAAAACCCAGATTTTGGCTCAGCTATGGGGAAATTTTTTTTAACTTTTATACAACAAAACTTTCTGACATGTATACATTAGCAATGTCAGAATCAGTTTTCATTCTAATCAATTGTGGAGTTTTAGTCATGCTTAAAACAGCTTTATATGTCCGTCTTGAAGCTAAACCGGGTAAAGAAGACGAAGTGGAAGCTTTCCTTAAAGCCGGTTTACCTATTGTAATGGAAGAACCTGCGACAGTTGCGTGGTTTGGCCTACGTCTTGGACCTACAACATTTGGTATTTTTGATGCATTTCCTGATGAGGCGGGTCGCCAAGCACATTTATCTGGCAAAGTTGCAGCTGCTTTGATGGCTCAGGCCGATGAGCTATTTTCAGAGCCACCGTCTATTGAAAAAGTAGATGTTTTGGCTAGTAAACTACCAGCTCATACCGACGCTTAAATGTATGAGGGTGCTGCCTGAAATTTTG
>NZ_PJBU01000108.1:0-39536 GCF_002863645.1 Psychrobacter sp. MES7-P7E
TTTTTATTATCGTATATTCTATTTAATTCATTATGTTGACTTGATATGTCATTAAGAACAAATTGCTTAAACTGTAGCATTCTCCTCTTAGCTTCTTCATCAAGGTCTTGCTGACATAATACACATTTATCCAAGGATTCATTTGATGGAAAGGTTTGTCCATCAGACATATTAGAACTGTGAGCAAAATCCTGAGCTGAACTCCACAGAATCCTCCATGGGCTTGTACCAAAGCTTTGGAAAGTATTCAAATCATTCAGTTCATTCCTGGCTATTTCATAAGCCTGTTTAGTACTGTCAAAACTTTGCTTGAAATCTCGAATATTAACTATAGCTTGAGTACTGAAATAACTTTCAATTTCTGATACTTTTTGAAAGTAACTTTGTAAGTTGCTTTTGGTAATCCTCAAGTCCTGTATATCTCTGCTTGGGTTTGGGCTATCTAAAATACTTTCTAAAAAACTCTTTCTATCAATATCTCTTTGATTAAATTGGATAGAATCATTTAACTGCTTATTATCGATATTCTCGATCTGACTGTACCAGCTAGAGATTGGTACATTAACTGGTGAATCTGGTAAAGCGGGCTTGACTACATTATATTGTGAAATTTCCAATTTTAGCTTAGATTGTATTTGGTTAAAAACATCGATTAAGCTTTCTAGCAAATCTATACCAACAGGTTTATATTCAGCTGGGTTATCTTTATTTATGTAAACTTCACTACATTCACTATCGAATACGAATATAGACTTTAACAGAGAATGACTTTCATTACTTTGATTCCATATCCAATCAATATTTTGACCTTCAAAACCTATTTTTATCTCAACTTGCTGCTGTGTTTGATCGCTTCTAAAAATATTAGTTTTCAATTCTATATTTGGTGCTCTACTCCAGCATAACTTCTTAAAAATCCTTGAATAGCTTGATTTCCCAGAACCGTTATTACCGTAAATGACGGTTAGACCATCTTCTGAAAACTTTAAATCTGCTTCACTATGTAAAGCAGATATATTTTTAGGATTTTTCAAACCTAGTAATTTTGGATAGTCATTATTAGTTTGAATACTTGTCGGAATATGCGTTTGATCATAAAAAATAGGTTGAATATTGACTGTATCATCACCGTGTTCTTTCTTAACTAATAAAGTTAGCTCATTAATATCATCATTATCAATAGAAGCATTTAAAATTCTTCGAAGACTGTCTCTTAGATACAATGGCTTATTTTCAGACCATGCTAATATATAATGATAAACAGACATACTTAAGCCTTTTTAAGATAAGTGTACTTTCAACAGAATTCAATGAAACACTAAGTAATCGATTGTACTGGCGGCTTCACATCCGCGTTTTGACCACGGTGACGCAGATAATGATCAAGCACTACAATCGCTAACATCGCTTCGGCAATGGGCGTAGCACGCACACCAACGCAAGGATCATGACGACCCTTAGTAAGCATATCGACTGCTTCACCTTGAGTGTTAATGCTCTTGCCAGCGGTGGTAATACTAGACGTTGGTTTTAGCGCAATACTCACACGGATATCTTGACCTGATGAGATACCGCCCAAGACACCACCAGCATGATTGGCTGCAAACCCATCTGGGGTCAGCTCATCACGAGCGCTATGTCCGAATTGACCTGCCACCGCCATCCCATCACCAATCTCAACCCCTTTAACCGCATTGATACTCATCATCGCATGAGCGATATCAGCATCCAGACGATCAAATACTGGCTCGCCAAGTCCGACTGGTACACCGCTCGCAATGATATCAAGGCGCGCGCCACAGCTAGTGCCTTCACGGCGCAAGTTATCAATCAAGGTTTCAAAACGGCCAATCGCTTCTCTGTCTGCACAAAAGAACGGATTACTATTTACAAACTCCCAATCAATTTGGCTCGGATCTAGGACGTTACTATGCTCATTGCCGATTTGGGTAACGTGACCACGAATTTGTACGCCCAGACGTTCTTGCAAGTATTTCTTAGCGATAGCACCAGCTGCTACACGCATAGCCGTCTCACGCGCTGACGAACGACCGCCACCACGATAGTCACGGAAGCCATATTTCATACTATAAGTATAGTCAGCGTGTCCAGGACGGAAAGTATCTTTGATATCGCTATAGTCTTTAGATTTTTGATTGGTATTGCGAATCAATAGACCGATAGACGTACCTGTGGTTTTGCCTTCAAATACGCCAGAGATAATCTCAACTTCATCAGACTCACGGCGCTGGGTTGAATACTTAGACGTACCCGGTTTGCGACGATCCAAATCTACTTGCAGGTCTTCTGCAGATAATGCTAAACCTGGTGGTACGCCATCAACGATGGCCATCAGGCCTGCGCCATGTGACTCACCGCAAGTGGTGACCGTAAAAACCTGCCCAATACTATTGCCTGCCATAACTGTCCTTAAACAAGTAAACGCTACTGATGACTATGTGACCAATCACTCATGGTTATTGCTTATACTGCTTATAATGAGTAATTGTATTGTTATTTATAGTTTCGGCTCGTGCAGCCGATGTCTATCCGACCCAATATCTGTCTATTGAAGGCTATCTAATAGCTGAACATAAGAGGCAAACAATTGACGGTTTGAGACTAGCTCATCATAGGTAATCGCAAAGACACCATGACCGCCATGTGCAAACTTCAACCAATCAAACTGGATTTCAGGATAGGCTTGTTTTAGTGCCCATTCGCTGTCACCTACTTCACAGATCAGCAAACCATCTGGGCTAAGGTAATCTGGCGCTTCAAATAAGATACGATGTACCAAATCTAAGCCGTCTTGGCCAGCTGCTAGTGCATGCTCAGGCTCATACAAAAACTCAGGCGGTAAATCTGCCATGATAGCCGCATCGACGTACGGTGGATTGGTGACGATAAGCTCATACTGGTTTTCAGCAGGTATCTTGGCAAACAAATCAGACTCGATTACGTTTACTTGATGGCCAAGATCATGATGATCGACATTGACCATTGCCACTTCTAATGCGCCTTTATCGATATCAACAGCATCGACCAACGCATCAACGAAACGGGTAGCAAGCGCGATTGCGATACAACCAGAGCCAGTACACAAGTCCAAGATACGCTCAGGCTGCGACAATTGCTTCACATCCAAGCCATGGTCATAAAATACCGCTGACTTTTCGTTCGGACTGACACCCAGTGGTTTGGCCAATTCAGTAACTTCAAAGTACGGATGGAACTGCTGACGAATCAACTCTGCAATCGGTGAACGCGGGATAAGAACACGCTCATCGACATAAAAAGGCAGGTCGCAGAAGTATGACAAGTTAATTAAATAACTGAGTGGCTTACGTTCAGCGATACGCTCTTCTAATAGTCCTAGTACCAACTGTTTTTCAGACGTGGTCAGACGACAGTCTAAAATCTGCTCATTAGCAGACCAATCGAGAGACAAAGAGTGCAAGACAATGGCTGACGCTTCTGCAAACTCATCGGTCGTACCTTGTGCAACAACGACGTCGTAGTTACGCAGCTGCGTGACTGAAAAACGAATAAAGTCGCGAATACTGACAAGCTGCTCACGTGCTTCGTTTAGCTCTGCATGTAAGTTAGCAAATTCATCGTGCTCACCAAGAAGTCCAGTCTCTAAATCATACTCCATCTCACCGTCTAAGCCTTCAGACTCATCATTGAAGTATTGGTTTTGAAACTCTTCTGCACTCATTGTTTGGTCTTCTGACATATCGCACCTTGTGGATTAACTGCTAGCGGGTTAAATTGCTGTTTGCTAAAAATCGTTATATTAAATAAAATTCAGTCATACATTATAGACGTAAACCTCTAGTAGCGCCAATAACTGTCATTTTTACTTGCACAAAAAATAGTGCGAATAATGGACAGTTTGCGTAAGAATCGAGCACGACGCCATACACACCTTGGTTAAATTATTACCCAACTGTAGCGAATACGTCAGCAGTTGACGTTTGGCAAGTCTTAAATGCAAAAAGATGTGTCAAAAGTTTGCGATGCAATCAAATTATGCGCATAATAGCCGCATTAGTAGCAACCACAAGTGACTCAATATGATGAAAATAAAGCCAATTATTACTGCCATATCTATCGCAGCTGTAAGTGCTAGTGTAGCCGCACTTGCTGCACCTGCCGATAGTACTCGCACATTGCCAGTACGCACGGCTGACGCTATGCCAGGTCTTGCCAAAAAGGTTAGCCTTAATGTGCAAGAAAACCGTAGTCGCTCAGATGGCGCTGCTACTGTACAGTTAAATACAGAGAAAGCGAAACCAGTCGACAGCATGAACCAGCTTATCAATAATAAGCAAGAAGCCAACCAAAACGTGCCAGCCCCAGTTGCTGATAATATGAGTGCAGCAGAACTAACGCGTAAAGATGAGCAAGCTGACCGCAATGATGACATTAGTGAAGGTCAAGCCGTCGCTGCGCCTAGCGACCTATCATCTATCGACTCGTCTGATCCACTCGCTTTTGAGTTACCAGAGAACGAAAAGCGTCAAGACTTTAGCGACGATCCAACCATCAAAAACATCGAAGACAAAGATGGTAAGAAGCATACAACGCTGAACTTGTCGAACTATGCCAAGCAAGTGAATGGTGCTGTCTGGTCACCTAATATGAAAGTCAACTCAGCGATGACGATCAAAATGCAGGCATTGCTTGATTGGAACCATGCTTCTCCTGGTCCTATTGATGGCGGTTGGGGTATGAACAGCAAAAAAGCCCTTGTTAACTTCCAAACGATGAAAGGCTTGCCAGCGACTGGTAAAATGGACCAAAAAACTTGGGATGCCTTGGTTAAAAATATCCCTGCGAACAAACCTGTACTGGTCACTTATACGTTGACCGCAGACGATATCAATACCAATTTTGCGACTACCCCTTCTGGTTCGGAAGCGAAGTCAAAAATGAAAGGTCTTTATTATCAAGATATCAAAGAGATGCTAGGTGAACGTTTCCATATGGATGTACGTTACTTAGATAAACTTAACAAAAACAAAAAGTATGCTGTTGGCGAGACTATCACAGTACTAAATACTCGCGACAAGCTGAACCAACGTATTAATCGCGTAGTCGCCAACAAAGCCGATAAAACATTGTATGCCTATAATGGTGATAAGTTGGTTGCTACTTATCCGACGACCGTTGGTAGCGATGCCACACCGTCTCCAAAAGGCACGTTCAAAATCATCAATAAAGTGAAAATGCCTTGGTATAAATCAACCGTTGGTGAAGGCGCTCAAAAGAAAGTTCATATGATAGCACCAGGACCAAACAACCCAGTCGGTGTCGTTTGGATGGGATTATCTAAGCCTTCTTACGGTTTACATGGCTCACCAGTACCTGAAGGTATCAGTCGTCAAGGCTCAGCAGGTTGTGTTCGTTTGACCAACTGGGATGTGTTAGAAGTTTATGCCAATATCGAAAATGGCGCAGTTGTCGAACTTCAATAAATAGAACCTTATTGAATCTAGCTTCGATGCTAGTTAGCAGATATTTTTAATGATAAAAAAGACCTCAATATTGAGGTCTTTTTTTGTTTGCTGATAGGCGGTTCCACTTCACATCGATAACATTGCTTGTCCTTATGTTTGATTTTATGTTTTATAGCCTTCTTCATTGCCAGTAATACTGCCAATTTTTTTGGTAAAGAATAATCCTGCAGGTATCGAAGCTAGAACGCCCAATCCCACTGCTATTTGAATATGAAATATCTCATCGAACCCTGTAATGAGAGCACCAATCATAAAAAGTCCGATAGTCACAGTAGCTGCCATTGAGTAGATGACAGAAAATAACGGCCAGTTCATAAATTATTCCTTATCTTTATTGTGGATATAATATATTTAACCTTAATTCCACAAAAAAAGTAAGTATTTATCGTGAACCCTTGTAGCATCTATATTGAATGACTTTAGAATAAAAACCATGCTATTATTAAGGTTTTAGACTTAATCATAAGAAATACCAGTTCTTACTCCCACCTTCTCTCAACTCTTTTTTATATTTTCAAGAATCCCCTATATCTTTATCTATTTATCATTACAATAATGACTTTCTTTACCTACTAAGAACGCTATCTGCTATGTCCTCATCTGAAAAAAACACTGCGCCTAACTCAGTGGATCAAAATGATTCACCAATCATTATTGACGCCTCTCACAATCAAGACGCGACAATTGACCCAGTAGTTGATGATGCCGCTGTAGACAATGATGAAAGCGAAGACAATCAACACAAGCAATCGACTGATACAGATGGCGAAATAGACTCCGAAGTAGACACTGAATGTGCGCAGCCACCTGACGCTGAGATAACCATGGAAACTATCAGTGACGATGTGGTCGTAGCAACCTTAGAATCGACAGAACCTGAGTCACAATCAAATACTGAAGCGTCTGAGGTTGCAGAATCAGAGTCTATAGAAGCGAAAGAGAAGTCCGATTTCTTCCAGTCGGATACGGCAGAAACAACAGAAAAAAGTGCTCAAGATGATAGTGATGCTGAAGTAACGGTAGAAGTAGAAGACGACCCTGCTGATGACACAAATATCGCAGCACAGTCATCAGATAACAAAACAGCCAATCAACCAAAAACAAAAAACAAATCTAGTCGCGATGACGACCATCAAAATAATGACTCAGAAGATAAAAACCAAAGTAAAAACAACGATGTAGAAGATAGCGACGCTCAAAAACCTCAAGATGAAAGTGACGAAGATGAGGTTCAAGAGGAAAAAGAAGCCAAGCTTGAATCTTATAAGCAGTTTGTCGCCGAGCAGTTCAGCAATCAAAAGGTAGATTACCCAGAAGTACGGGTTAGAATCGAGGCGAACGCGCTGCCTAGCAAGATGTACTTCATCATGAACATCTTATCTGCCATCATTGCGAGTTATGGCCTAGTGACCAATTCAGCAGCCGTGGTCATTGGAGCAATGTTAGTTGCGATGATGCTAGGCCCTATTACGGGTATAGCGCTAGCAATTATCGATCACCGTATGCCACTGCTACGTAAGTCGCTTTTTACCGTTATTATCGGTGTCTCGCTGGTGGTATTGGTCGGCTTTATCGTTGGTTGGCTACATAAAGACCAACCGCTAACGGCAGAAATCCTATCACGTACCCAGCCCACCTCTATGGATTTAATGATTGCCTTAGCAGGTGGTACAGCTGGCGCGTACGCGATGGTATCTCCGCATCTCTCGGTTGCGGTTGTTGGCGTTGCGGTTGCCACAGCCTTGGTGCCACCACTGGCTGCTAGTGGTATCTTGCTCGCTAATGGCGAGATGCAGCTTGGGCTTGGTGCGCTATTATTGGCAGCGACCAACATTCTTGCTATCCAGTTTACCAATGCGCTTGTATTGTGGGTCTTAGGGTTTCGTCGTTTGGTCGATGACGATTATAAATCCAATACCTATTTGACTTTTTTGCAGCGTAACGCCGTGACTTTATTACTACTTGGTGGCTTAGGTGCCTACTTAACCATCAACCTACAGACCAATGCCAAGCAGCAAGTGTTTGAGAGTAATGTCAAAGAAACCATTAACAACTACTTTATCGACCAAGGCAATGTATTAACCAATACGCAATTTGATACCTCAGAAGAAAATCAAGTAGTGCGGGCAATCGTACGTGGAGAGACTTTGCCGAGCTCATATGACGTACGCCAGATTGAGACACTCATTACTAATGATATGGCAGAGAATTTCCCAGAGTACTTGCCAATTAAGCTCCAACTACGTTATTTGCCTGTGCAAGTAATCGAGTCCAATCCAACGACGCAAGACAAATTGGATGAAACGGATGCGGCAATTTTGACCAATTAATCTTAATACTCTATAAATTAGGCGATGACTAGCACACGTATAATAACCTAGTAGTTATAACTCTTGTACCAAGAGCTTGGGCGTTTGTGCTAAAATCGCTTGCAAAATTATTTTATGTCATTTACTCAATTCTATCCGTCAGTAAGGAGCCGCTGTGAGCCAGCCATTTCGCTCAGCCGATATTCGCCAAGCCTTTATCGATTTTTTCATAAGCAAGCAGCACACCCAAGTTTCATCGTCTAGCTTGATTCCACACAATGATCCGACATTGCTATTTACCAATGCCGGTATGAATCAATTTAAAGAAACCTTTTTGGGTATGGAACCACGTGACTATACACGTGCGGTAACCTCGCAAAAGTGCGTACGTGCTGGCGGCAAACATAATGATTTGGATAATGTCGGCTATACCGCACGTCATCATACTTTCTTTGAAATGCTTGGTAATTTCTCGTTTGGTGATTATTTCAAGCAAGCAGGCATCGAGTACATTTGGGAGTTTTTGACCTCGGAGAAGTGGTTAGCGATTGATAAAAATCGTCTTTATGTCACTATCTATGAAACTGACGACGAAGCCTTTGAGATTTGGAATAAAAATATCGGCATTCCAAGTGAGCGCATCATTCGTATTGGTGATAACAAGGGTGCTCCTTACGCTTCTGATAACTTTTGGACAATGGGTGATACTGGTCCTTGTGGTCCTTGTACCGAAGTCTTTTATGACCATGGCGCCGACATCGAAGGCGGCTTGCCAGGTACCCCAGAAGAAGACGGCGATCGCTATATTGAGATTTGGAACTGCGTATTCATGCAGTTCAATCGTCAAAAAGACGGCACGCTATTACCACTCCCTGCACCTAGCGTCGATACAGGCATGGGGCTTGAGCGTATTAGTGCCATCATGCAAGGCGTTCATGGCAACTATGAGATCGACTTGTTTGTCCATTTGATGGACGCAGCGGCTGACATCTTAGAAATCAATAATGAGCAACAATCATCATTAAAAGTCATCGCCGACCATATTCGTGCTGTAGCATTTTTGATTGCTGATGGTGTCACGCCAAGTAACGAAGGTCGTGGCTATGTATTGCGCCGTGTCATTCGTCGCGCAGTACGTCATGGCAACAAACTTGGTGCTGATAGCGAATTCTTCTATAAAATGGTTGCGCCGCTTGTGGCTGAAATGGGCAGTGCCTATCCTGAGCTAAAAGACAAGCAGAGCGTCATCGAAAACGCCATTCAAAAAGAAGAAGCACAGTTTGCTAAAACACTGGCACAAGGCTTACGTTTACTTGCCAGCGAACTTGAAGGCTTGCAAGATGGCGATACGCTATCTGGTGAAGCGGCATTTAAGCTTTATGATACCTATGGTTTCCCACTTGATTTGACCGCCGATATCACTCGTGAGCGTGGTATTGCTATTGATGAAGCGGAATTTGATGAGCATATGCAGGCACAACGTGAGCGTGCGCGTGATGCTGGCAAGTTTGACGTCGATTACAGCAGTGTCATCCAAGTAGAAACACCAACGACATTTATCGGCTATGAGCAGCTTGAAGAAGACGGCGTGACTATTGACGCGCTTTATCAAGACGGCAACCCAGCAGACAGCTTAACAGAAGGCATGGAAGGCGTTGTGGTATTAGATCGCACCCCATTTTATGCCGAAGGTGGTGGTCAAGTTGGTGAGCTTGGTGAAATTCGTACAGCATCTGGCGTCTTTGAAGTACAAGATACCAAAAAATCTGGTCAGGCGATTATCCATTATGGTGTCGTGACCATGGGTGATATCAGTACTAAGCAGACTGCTGAAGCGCAAGTACTGTCCAGCATTCGTGCAGCCAGCGCCAAAAACCACTCAGCCACTCACCTATTGCATGCAGCGCTAAGAGAAGTGCTGGGCGACGCGGTCACGCAAAAAGGCTCACTAGTTTCAAGCGAAGTGTTACGTTTTGACTTTGCTTATGACAAACCTGTCAGCGCCGCTGAGATCATGCGTGTTGAACGTCTCGTTAATGAGCAAATTCAAGCCAACACCCCTGCCCGTATCGAGCATATGTCGATTGACGAAGCGATGAATCAAGGCGCTATGGCACTGTTTGGCGAAAAGTATGGCAGTGACGTTCGAGTCCTAACCATGGGTACAGATCGTATCGTTGATGGTCAGCGCAAGCCTTTCTCTATCGAGCTATGTGGTGGCTTGCACGTACAGCGTACTGGCGATATCGGTGTGCTAAAAATCACCAGTGAGTCTGGTATTGCTGCTGGTATCCGCCGAGTTGAAGCTGTCACTGGCATGAACGCGGTCAAAAACATTCAGCAAAGCGAGCAACAACTGAGCGAGCTCACAAGTCAGCTAAAAGTAAAACGTCCTGAAGTAGCGCAGCGTGTCCGTACGATGGCTGATAAGCAACGCGACCTAGAAAAACAACTAGAGCGCTTGCAGCAAAAAATCGCCAGCGCTCAAGCAGCCAATTTGCTTGATGATGTACAAACGATCGCCGGTACGCCAGTTCTTATCAGCACCTTAAGCGGTATCGATGGTAAATCTATCCGTACGCTGATGGACGATATCAAATCAAAACTGCCTGATAGCGTGATTGTATTAATTGGTGATAAAGATGACCAGTTAGCACTCGCAGCGAGCGTCGCAAAATCTGTTACTGCCAAAGTGAAGGCTGGTGATATTATTCGTCACTTGGCAGGTGAGCTTGGTGGTAAAGGTGGCGGTAAGCCTGACTACGCACAAGGCGGTGCACCGAAGTCTGGCAATAGTACAGCGGTTATCAGCGCTCTACCTGCTTGGATTGAAACCCAGCTTAGCTAAGCTGGCGAATATTAAACTCGCGAATATACTGGTATAGCGCGTCACAATGTACCTTATATTTATCGCATAGCTTTACTCCACTACGCATAGAATACGTGATTGGTTATAACTACTATAACCAATCGCCATACATCTAAGCGCTCCTGAGGCTTAAAGTTATGCGGCAGATATGGTATAAAGGTCAACGTTTGGGCATATTGTTCATTCCATAAGGTTGATAGATACCATTAGAAGAATGAAAGACCTAAAGGCATAACTCTTATCATCTGGCTTTATCTATACAAGCATTGACGAGCATCACATTGACTCTCATCAATGACAATAAAAAGTCATTATTGAATAAATAGGTAGATTTTTATGGCGTTAATAGTACAGAAATACGGCGGCACCTCGATGGGCAGTATCGACCGCATCAAAAACGTCGCCAAACGAGTCAAACGCTGGCATGACAATGGTCATCAAGTGGTCGTCGTGGTCTCAGCCATGAGCGGCGAAACCAACCGTTTGATTGATCTAGCTCGCCAAATTAGCACGCAACCTGATCCTCGCGAATACGATCAGATGGTCTCAACAGGTGAGCAGGTTTCTATCTCACTCCTCGCTATGGCCATTAAAGAGCTTGGTATTGGTGCCCGTTCAATGACTGGTCGCCAAGTCGCGATTAAGACCGACAACGCCCATAACAAAGCCCGTATCGAAAGCATCGATGACAAAAACATACGTGAGCAATTAGATGCTGGCAATATCGTTATTGTGGCAGGTTTCCAAGGTATCGACGAAGAAGGCAACGCGACCACATTAGGACGCGGTGGTTCTGATACCACAGGTGTGGCGATTGCCGCGGCCTTGGGCGCTGACGAGTGTCAAATTTATACCGACGTCGATGGCGTCTATACCACTGACCCTCGCGTGACCTCAAAAGCCAAAAAACTTGAAAAAATTACATTTGAAGAAATGCTTGAAATGGCAAGTCTTGGCTCTAAGATTCTACAAATTCGCTCAGTAGAATTCGCTGGTAAATATGGCGTGCCGCTACGTGTACTCTCTAGCTTTGATGAAAACACAGACGGTAGCTTTGACCAAGAATTTCAAGACAACGTGGGTACCCTAATTACGATAGACGAAGGAGACAATATGGAACAGGCAATCATCTCAGGTATCGCGTTCAATAGAGACGAAGCAAAAATCTTAGTACGCGGCGTGCCTGACCATCCTGGTATCGCCTCTGCTATCTTAAGCCCAATTGGTCGTGCCAATATCGAAATCGATATGATTGTACAAAACCTTTCGGATAACGGTACCACTGATTTTACTTTCACGGTTAACCGCACTGATTTAGATAAGACGCTAAAAGTGCTTAACGAAGAAGTAAAAGATGAAATTGGCGCCAAAGAAATATTGGGCAACAGTGAAGTCGTCAAAGTGTCATTGGTTGGTGTTGGCATGCGTTCACACGCAGGTGTCGCTAGTCTTATGTTCCAAACACTGGCTGAAAACAACATCAATATCCAAATGATTTCAACCAGCGAAATCAAAGTGTCGGTCCTAATTCAGGATCAACACTTAGAAAAAGCCGTTAAGTCATTGCACACGGCATTTGGCCTAGATCGTGAAGACGGTGAAAGCAAAATCGCT
The DNA here is from genome assembly GCF_002863645.1 of Psychrobacter sp. MES7-P7E. Classification (NCBI taxonomy): domain Bacteria; kingdom Pseudomonadati; phylum Pseudomonadota; class Gammaproteobacteria; order Moraxellales; family Moraxellaceae; genus Psychrobacter; species Psychrobacter sp. MES7-P7E. Next base: position 12,318 of record NZ_PJBU01000108.1, read on the forward strand.
GGGCTATAAGACATAAAAACTGTTAAAATATAGCATTAGCTTTAATGGTTATCTATTAATCGCTATTAATGACTTTATACTTTATATAGTATATAGATAAACAGCATTTAAATTAATAGCGTTTGAATTAATAGTATCTAAATAAAAACAGTACTTAAATAAAATAGGATCTTTTTAGGTCCTATTTTTATTTTTTAGCATAGTTGAAATGAGCATTTACCTAATAGTTTTGTGAAAAACCGTGACAGTATCTGTTATGCCGCCTATAATGGGGCTTTCATTTGGGCTAAATGAATCTACCTATCATTACCGCTATTGGCACGATATCTGGCATCGTGATAATGGTTATATTGCATGTTTGGTGCTGCGGTGATGTTCTGCAATTGAGAAGTAATCTGATGAGTAATAATTTGTTGATGCGACATAAGGAGTGTGACGCATGTTAATTTTGACACGCCGCGTGGGCGAAACGCTAATGATTGGCGACGAAGTAAGTGTGACGGTTCTAGGCGTCAAAGGCAATCAAGTACGTATCGGTGTAAACGCACCTAAAGATATTGCAGTACACCGCGAAGAGATTTATCAACGTATTCAGCATGAGCGTTCTGTACAGTCGCAAATGCAGCATCTTGAACAAGGCAACTTTTCGCCTTCGTTTGATGACGAAGACTACTTTAATCGCTAAGCTAGCTAAATTATAATGCTGAACGCTCAACGGCTACTATCATCATTGAGCACACATAAATATTATATTGTTTTTTTAATCTGCTCTGAGGTCATTTATTTATGAGTATCCGCCAATCAGATGTATCGGCATTACTTAATGGTTTGAACAAAAAAGCCATTGGATTCAATGATGTCATCAGCTTTATCGATGATTTTTATCGCTATGCGCCTGCTCCTTTCGTAAATGGAATGGTACATAATGCAGCCGGTGAGAACGAAGGTAGCGCAAAGATTTTTGGTTTTGCTAAGCACCATGGCCTGAACCAATTGGACACGCTTAAGCTATTTGGCGAGCATTATGCCAAGGTTCAAGCAACGCCTAACGGTACCGATCATGCCAATATCCGTAATTTTTTACATTGGGGCTGGCAAGGATTTTTGATGCAAAAGAACCCGCTAACGGTTCGTCCTAGTGTCGATACGACTGCTATTTAATCGTCTATGATGATTAAGCTATTTCTGATAATTTAATTATTGATAAAGTAAAAAAGCCACGCTATATAGCGTGGCTTTTTATGATAATTGTTTTTATCACAACTATTACAACTTATTTATAAATCTATTTATCACGAAACTTAACAGGCTGTACCGCACCTTTAGGATTCGGCATATTAGGGTAGTGATGCTCGTGCTCGACATCACATTCAGCGCCAACGACAGTACCATCGTCTTTTACGGGTTTATGAATATAACCTGTACGCTCAGCTGGCGGCAGATGCTCATGTTCCCATACCATCACAGCTTGCATACAAGTCTCACGCTGCTCAGCGGTAATCTTACGACCGTCAGGCCATTTACCTAGCTCAATCGCCATACGAAATTTATCAACCACTTCGGGCGTTAGACTTGCTAGTATTGTTTGTTTATCCATCTTGCCTACTCTCCACTACCATTTTTTGCATCATATTTTGGTCTAATAGATACGCTTATTCATCGTCTATAATATCATCATCGACATCAAGACTGAATTCTTCGGCATGTACGTTCCAGTGCAGCTTTGTACGGCAGGCCTCATAAAAGTCAAACCCAGGTGGGTGCAACAAGGTAAGCTTATCAGGATGCTTACGAATATGGAGGCGCTGCTCTTGCTCAAGTGGCACGCTTGGCTTACCGTCCGCACTTACCATCGGCTGAGTACGATTGTCTTCGTGGATACGAATACAAACCTCACTATTACCGCTGACCACAATCGGTCTGCTAGATAATGTATGGGGATGCATCGGCACCAGACAAATAGCGTCCATACTCGGATGAATAATTGGACCGCCACCTGATAAGGCATAAGCAGTAGAACCAGTCGGTGTTGCTGCTATCAAGCCATCACTATGCTGTCTATAAACGTCATGTCCATCAATTTTCATCTGAAAATCAATCATATGTACGGATTTACCAGCATGCAGTACGATGTCGTTCAGCGCCATGTCTTCATGGATAATTTTGCGCCCTTCTCGTATCTCCATAGTCAATAAAAACCGATGGTCCAGTTGATAGTCCCCCATCAATACTTGGCGTAACTTAAAGGCAGCTTCATCAGGTTTTACATCTGCTAAAAATCCTAAACGACCACGGTTAACCCCTAATACAGGTACACGGTAGCGTGCTAGCGCTTCAGCCGCATGTAGTATCGAACCATCACCGCCAACAACAATAACCAAATCACAAATCTCACCAATCAAACCACGTTTGACGATTTTGACTCTTTCTATGTCTGTGAGATCAAGCGTTGGCAAATTGGCCGTTTGTACATCCATTATCAACGTCAAATTCATATCATTCACGGTTTGGGCAATCTGTACCAAGCTTTGAGTGACACTACGTTTACCAGCACGGCCCATTAGACCAATACGCCTAAAGGCGGGGTTTTTAATAGCGTGGAATAGCTCTGATTCATGTAAGTGTGGCAATCTTGCTGACTGCGCTGAGTTTTCCATAAAACGACTCGGTATAACGGTGAAGTACAAGGTAATGATAGCGATAAATGCGCGCTTAGACTAGCATGTTTATGAATTATCGTTGTTAACTGTCGTAACTGACCCCATATAAAAGCTATCGAATGTTTTACTTAGTCAGATCTGTCTGTTCAGTTTTTCAATTAGCGTATTGGGCGATACTGTAGCTCGATGCACTAGACAATGAACAGCCTGAGGTTGCACCGCAGCAGTTGTCACGCAAACACAGTTGACAATAATGGCGGTTTTGCTAAAGTAACTAACATCACTATTTTTATATTTTATTATTAAGGACTTATGTATGGCCAATCCTATTGTCAGTCGCGCAGAACTTGCGATCGGCGGTAATCCAATGACGGTCAAGGGCGTAATTCAAAAGACCAGCTTGTTACTTGGTTTATCAGCTATTACTGGTGTGGGCTTTTTCTTTTATGCGCTTATGGCAGGTTTATCGCAAGGTTTTATTACGATGGCAGCCTTTGGTAGCATGATTGCTGCGTTTGTTCTGGCTCTTTTTATTACCTTCAAGCCGCAAAAAGCCAAGACTTTGGCAGTGCCTTACGCCTTGTTAGAAGGTATATTTTTGGGCGGCATCTCATTATTTTTCATGAGAATGTATCCAACAGTACCAGTCACTGCAATGTGCGCAACTTTCGTCACAGCTGCAGTTATGCTTGGGTTATATCGTTCAGGTTTAGTTAAGGTTACTGAAAAGTTCCGTTCTATCGTGACCTCGGCGGTCATTGCCATTATGCTTGTTTATGTAGCACAGTGGGTACTTTCTCTAGCGTTTGGCTCATCATTGCCGTTCCTATTTGAAGGTGGCGCTATCGCTATTGGCTTTAGCTTATTTGTCATCGTTATCGCTTCTTTCACCTTGCTATTAGATTTCGATAATATTGATCGCGGTGTTGCGATGGGTGTGTCTGAAGATTACGAGTGGTTGTTCAGTATTGGTATTCTTGCGACCTTAGTCTGGATGTATATCGAATTTATGCGTCTGCTAAGCTATCTACAAGACTAATTGTAAGAGCTACCTAACAATATCTTTGTATAGAAAAAACCGCCTTCCATTTGATGGAAGGCGGTTTTTTTATGAGCAAACTTTACAGACCTGTTTATATTGAATGCTTTTTAAAGAGACTAAGCACGTTTTAAGCGCAATGCATTTAATACGACAAATAGCGAACTGAGCGACATACCAATTGCAGCGAGCCATGGTGGCACATAGCCTAAAGCCGCTGGTATCAGGACGATACTATTATAAGCGAGCGCCCAGCGGAAGTTTTGCTTGATAATACGTTCCGTCTTATCAGAGATACGTTTAGCCGCAGTGATGGCCTCAATTTGTCCATTTAAGATAATACTATCACTGGATACTTGTGCTAAGTCTGCCGCACCTGCAATCGAGGTCGACACATCTGCTGCGGCTAGCACTGGTGCATCGTTGATACCATCACCCACCATCAATACTACCGCACCTTGCGCCTGTAGCTGTTGAATATGATTGACTTTATCAGTCGGTGATAGGCCATTGTATGCAGCTTGCATACCTAAACTCTCAGCCATGACTAGCGCTTGCGGGCTTGGATCACCTGTCAACATAACAGACTCGATACCTAGCTCTTTGAGTGTATCGAGCATCGACTGCGCACTATCACGTACCTTGTCATTGAAATAAAAGCATGCCAGCGCGTGCCATTTTTTGCTATCAGTATTTTGATAAGACAATACCACTGCTGAGCTGGCTCGCTGAGCTACCAGATCAATGGTTAAATCATTACTAGCATCTATATCATTGGCGCTGTCATTTGTTTTATCTAACGCAAAGTCCTTGTGACCGATTCGATATACAGTGCCATCAATCATCGCTTCTACACCGCCTGCTGGATAATGCTGTACGGCTTGCGTCGATGGTAGATGTAACTGATAGGCTGCCGTCAGTAACGCGTGGGCAATTGGATGACGACTCCCTACTTCTAGTGCAGCTGCAATGGCCAACAGCGTATCTTTTTGCGCTGTTAATGATAAATCGACAGTTTCGTTCTGGATTTTTGGTGTGATTAACTCAATATTTAATAAATTTGGTTTGCCATAAGTCAGTGTTCCTGTCTTGTCAAAGGCAACATGTGTGATTTCAGCTAGCGTTTGTAGTGTATGTCCACGCGTCGTCAAAAAACCATAGCTTGCCAGACGATTGGTTGAGACGGTTAAGGCAATCGGCGTCGCTAACGATAGCGCACAAGGACAAGTAGCGACCAAGACTGCCACCGTCGCCCAAATGGCTTGGCTTGGATCAACGATATACCAGCCAACAAATACCAAAACGGATAAAACCAAAATACGCGCGACAAACCAACGTGCCAGCTTATCTGCTTGTTGCGCCAATTTGGGTTTTTCGCTCATGGCACGATTCATCAATCGATCAATTAAGCCTATCTGGCTGTCTTTTGGCAATGCGGTGACTAACATCTCAAACGGCTGGCTATCGTTTTGTGCACCGCCGACAATATAATCGCCTTGAGATTTGATGATTAAATCACCCTCGCCCGTCAGTAGACTTTGTGACACCGTTGCAGTAGAACTTAGCAAGATACCATCACTGATAATCTCAGAACCCGCTTCAACCAAAATGATGTCGCCCACTTGTAAACTATGAGCGGTGACCATTTGCTTTGACTCTATATCGCCTTCGGGCTGTGATTGCGTATTCGGTTGGTTACGTGACTGCTGCCATTCTTGAGCGATACGCGATGTGAGCTGATAAACATTGGCGTCCATACGCTGCATAAAGTCAGGCATCGGCTCTACTGTAGCCGACTCACCTTTAGTAGTTTCATTTTCAATAAGCTCATCTTGCTGAGACTCATTTTCTTTCAGCAGTTGTAAAATACGCTCGGCAGCTGCTTTGTCTTCAGCGACTTTTTGCACCAATACCGGCTCGACCACCACCAAATCATTAGCCATAGTCGCGGCTTTTAGACGTGCGTTATGCTCGATATAACGCCCTGCTAACAGAAAGAAGATAAACATGCTGACCGAGTCATAATACGTCTCCCCTTGCCCAGTGATGGTAGCGTAGAGACTGGCAAAGAAAGTGATAATCAATGCAAGACTGACGGGCACATCCATATTGACTTGGCGCGCACGAATTGCTGACCATGCAGAGGTGAAGAAAGGAATGCCAGCATAGAAAAATACAGGCGTACTCACAAATAAAGACACCCAACGCAAAAAGTCACGTTGGAATATCAACATGTCGCTATACTCACCAAAATAAAGCGCAACGGCATACATCATCGCTTGCATCGAACCTAGTGCAGCGATGCCGAGACGCAATAGCATTTGATTGTTATGACGTGCCAGCATGGCTTCGTGTGTATCTTGGCGATAAGGCTTGGCTTCGTAGCCGATTTCGTTGATGACCGCTAAAATACGACTGATGGGTAATTTGTTTTCATCCCAAATGACCCGCATACGTTGGTTGGTCAGATTTACCTGACATTTACCAATACCCTCTAGCTCATCGAGACGCGACTCAATCAGCCAAGTACAGGCAGCACAGCGTAAGTTATTAACCGACAGCTCTGCTACTGACATGCCATCTTGCGCGTAAACGAACTGTGATTTTATCTCGTCATGATCGTAGACCTCAAGACGCGTCAGCTGAGTTGGCAAACTTGCCGTACGATTAATTTCCGATCGGTCAAGATAATACTGCTCAAGACCAGCCTCTACTATGCTTTGGGCAGCTAACTGACAGCCCATACAACACATCTCTCGTGACTGACCTAATATCTCAGCATAAAACGGTGGCTGAGGTACGGGATCGCCGCAGTGAAAGCAGTGGTCAGCCAGCGGAAGCACTAAGCCTTCGATGATAGAAGTGTCTTCATAAGAGTGATTGGTAGCAGATGATACTGATGATGGGATACTAGACATAGTCGCGCTTACTTCCTTTGACAGGCTTGCTTAAAATGCATTCATTTAAAGCAAACTTGCTCGTATTGACTGTACTGTACGTCATGCAATAGAGCCGTTTTTAATCACATGAATATTACTACTGTTAGTAGCATAGTATTCATAACGAACGGCTAATAGCAAACCATTAGCAACAGCGAATTCATACAAAATACATCGTGAGGGCAATCGTAAATTGTTATCTTATATGGCGTTTATCTACCAGATTGAAAGTGACTGACGCTTTATTACAAGTATCGGTATTTTAATAGGGATTATACTATAAGCTATCGCTATGAGCAGTATCATCGCTCATAGTCTACGACCAATAAATGCCTGCGTTGACGATGATAGATTGAAAAATTTGTCAATTTGCGTCATTATGAGGCAGTTTTTTATCCAAAAATGGTGCGACATCCGTGCAAAAACCTAATTACAAGTTACCAAATACCAAGTTATCAGCGTCATCTAAGTCTGCTATGCACACGCTACCCTCGCAGCAGCGCGGCTTGGTCTTTAGTAGTCTGCTATTAATTATCATCATCGCAGGCATGGTGCTGTTGGCGCTATATTTGATCAAACTTGATCGCACCATTACTCATAAGTTTGAGGGCAAGCGCTGGGACATTCCAGCCAAAGTGTATTCGCAGCCGCTTGAGCTGTATCAAGGTGCCAATGTCGATAGAGATACGATGAAGACATGGCTAGAGTTGCTTAATTATCAAAGCAACAAAGCTTATGATCGTACAGGCACCTATCATCGAACAGGTAATACTTACTTTATTCACACGCGCGGCTTTACGTATAGCGCCAATGATAAAGATGCCGAGCAAGTCATCAAAATGACAATTTCTGGCAATAAAGTAGAATCTATCCAGAGTACTCTGCCTGCCAAAAGCGGCATCATTCGTCTAGAGCCTGTCAATATCGGTGGTATCTATCCAGACAGTAATGAAGATCGGATGGTTGTGTCTTTGGACGAAGTGCCTCAGCCGTTAATTGATGCCCTTATCGCTACCGAAGATCGCGCGTTTTATGAGCATAAAGGGGTATCGGTACGTGGTATCGCCCGTGCCGTAATCAATAACTTTACTGGTGGTGCCAGACAAGGTGGTTCGACAATCACCCAGCAGCTGATCAAAAACTTTTATCTCAACTCAGATCGCACTATCAAACGCAAAGCCAATGAAGCATTGATGGCCGTGCTACTTGAACTGCATTACAGCAAAGATGAAATTTTACAGACCTATTTGAATGAGATTTATCTGGGTCAAAATGGCAACCGCTCTATCAATGGCTTTGGTTTGGCATCACAGTTTTATTTTGACAAACCACTTAATGAGCTGCGCTTAGATCAGCAAGCGATGCTGGTTGGTATGGCAAAAGGCCCAAGTATCTATAACCCACGTCGTAATCCAAACGACTCAAAAGCACGCCGTGATGTGGTGCTTAATAACATGCTGACCATGGGTACACTGAGCCAAGAAGACTACGACAAAGCCTTAAAGCAACCGCTTGGCATCGTGGATAAGCCTGCTGAAGGCAAAAGTCAGTTCCCTGACTTCTTGGATATTGTTAAACGTGAGCTAAATACCGTTTACTATTCTGACGACCTCAAAAACGAAGGTCTGATTATTATCAGCACCTTAGACCCTATCGCTCAATTGGCAGCAGACAAGGCCGTTGATAGAAAACTTGGTGAGCTGCGTCGTAATAGTAGCAAAACTAAGGATTTACAAGGCGCGTTAGTGAGTGCCAACCCTGAGACTGGCGAGCTAGTGTCTGTTGTAGGTAGTGGTAGTGAATTTACAGGGTTTAACCGTGCGGTCGATGCCAAACGCCAAGTCGGCTCATTGCTTAAACCTATCATTTATATGACTGCGCTTGAGAGCGGTCGTTATAACTTAGCCAGTTCAGTAGATGACTCCCCTATTACGGTCAATCTAAACGACGGTACTGACTGGAACCCTAAAAACTACGACAACCGTGATCATGGCTATGTACCATTTACCACGGCACTATCTCAATCCTATAATCAGGCGGCAGTACGCTTAGGTATGGAGTTCGGCGTTAATACCTTTGCTAAGCAATTACAGCGCATGGGTATCAAAGAAAAAATACCACCTTACCCATCAGCATTGTTAGGCTCAGTTAATTTGAGTCCGATGGATATGCTTGGCATTTATCAAGTCTTTGCCACTGGTGGCTTCCGTACGCCTATTCATAGTATTCGTACGGTCATTGATGATCGCGGCCGTATCTTACAGCGTACTGGGCTTAACACTCAGCGCAGTATTCCACCTGAAACCAACTTTTTGACCAACTATGCATTACAGCAAGTCGTCTCAAATGGTACAGCCAGACGCGCCCAATCACTCGGCAGTAATTTAAACCTAGCCGGAAAAACAGGTACAACAAACGACTACCGTGATGCTTGGTTTGCAGGCTATAGTGGTAACTATGTGAGTGTCGTTTGGGTTGGTCGTGATGATAATAAACCGATTGGTTTAAGTGGTGGCACTGGCGCCTTACCAGTTTGGGTAGATTATATGAAACGCCTAAAACTGACTCCAGTTGCCCTACCAGAGCCAGAAGGTATCGAGTGGTTATGGCTAGAGAACAATTCAGGCAAACTGTCTAATGAACGCTGCGCTAACGCTCGCTACTTACCAGTAATGTCAGCTCACCTACCAGAAGAAGCCAGCAGTTGTGCGCTGAGCCTGTATCAGCAAGATCGCGCTCGTGAACAGACACAGTTTCAGAACCAGCAAGGTGATATCAATCAACAACGTCGCCGCGAAGGTTTAGAGATTCCAAATGTTGAATCTGATGATGCAGCAGGTAGCAGCGAGCAAAGTGAAGGTGATGAAGACCGTGCTGATACTTGGTATGACCGTGCTGTTGAATGGTTCTAGCTATTGAGTGGTTCTAGCTGTTGAATGGCTCTAATAGTGTTTTTGATATTTAGCTTTTAATATTTAAAAAAGGTTTTAACATGATGGTGTCATCTTTACGGACAACTACTTCAGTAAAACAAACCATAGTGCTATGGCGCAATAAAATCACGTCAAACAATACATTACTTGCAGGCAGCGCGATCGTTGGCATGCTAAGCCTAAGTGCTTGTCAGACGGCACCTAGCACGTCGACTACAGTGCAAACCACGCCTGTTCAAACATTACCAACGTCACAACCGACCGTGCCATCAACGACAACTGCTCCAGCGCATATCACGGAAGCAAATGATCAAAGCAACTATCCAACCGAGCCTTACGATGCGGTTGAACAGTCCGAAACACCAAATCCGTTAACGCAAGAAACCCCTGTATTTACGCCTCCTGCTCCAGAAGTGATGCAGCCTGATCCTGTTATCATTGCACCTTCTCGTAACGACTATATAATCTCTGAACCATCAGTACCGTCGCATAATGAATTACTTGAGCACGCTAGAAGAAACTCGCAGCAACGTACTCAACAATCTGTAAGCAATAATAGTAATCTACCTGCGTTTCGCAATTTGATGCAAGTAGGTATCAGTCAGTTGAAAGCGGGCAATCTAACCAATGCCGAGAACAGCTTTACCCGTGCACAGCGTCTAGCGCCCAAATCATCGGCGGTATACTTCTATTTGGCACAAGTAGCATTAAAAAAGAACCAGCCTCGTAAAGCAGAAGCGATGGCACGTCGTGGTCTTAGCGTCTCTCAGGATAGCAGTCGTAGACGAGCACTATGGCAAGTTATATTGCAATCAGGACAAGCTCAGGGTAACTCACGCGTGGTCAATGAAGCAAAACAAGCACTGCGCTAATAGCTGAGTATTTGTGCCTCTTAGATTCATTAGTTAAAACATCTATATACATCATGAATTTCGTTGTATGTAGACTTATCTAGGGTATTCCCTAACACCTACACTTATTTTTATTTCCGCTTAAGGTTATCTTTATGGCATGGCAACAACTGCATTTACAATGCGAAAAATCAAACGTCGACTTGGCTGAAGCGCTTTTGTTAGAAGCAGGCGCATTATCAATAGCTTTAGACGATGCTGGCGATCAACCTTTGTTTGAGCCACTTCCAGGTGAATCGCCGCTTTGGGATGAGGTGATACTAACAGGATTGTTTGATGCGACTACTGATGCAGGTAGTCGTCAAGCGGTTGAGCAATTAAGTCATGAAATTGCTGCACAAGTACAGGCTACTCGTATCTGGCTAACGGCTGTTGATGATAAAGACTGGGAGCGCGAATGGATGAGCAACTATCATCCTATCGAATGTGCTAATGACCTATGGATTGTGCCTGACTGGCTAACACCGCCTAACCCTGAAGCCACCAATATCATTATGGACCCAGGTTTGGCATTTGGGACTGGCTATCATGCTACGACTCGCCTATGCCTAGACTGGCTAACAGAGCAAGACCTAACAGACAAAGTGGTTATCGATTATGGTTGTGGCTCAGGTATTCTAGGGATTGCTGCTTTGCTATTGGGTGCACGTCAGGTATATGCAGTCGATATTGACCCGCAGGCGGTACTTGCTACCAATCAGAATGCAGTACGCAACAATGTAGGCGAACGTTTACAGGCATTTCTACCAGAAGAATTTACAGAGTACTGCTCGCAACATGATGTGTTGCCTGTAGAAGTGATTGTTGCCAATATTTTAGCAAAGCCGCTTATTGGTTTAGCACCTTACTTTGCAACACTGGTTGCGCCAAAGGGCCGTATCGTTTTGGCAGGTTTGATTGAGTCGCAAACCGAGCAAGTCACTGAAGCTTATCAGCCATATTTTGCACTCGATCCTAAGCATGCTTTTACTGCGCAAGAAGACCAGCATTGGCAACGTTTATCAGGTACATTTACTAGCTAGCAACATTTAATTACATCTGTTACGATAGAGGGCAGTCAAATGTTATGTGTTTGACGCCACTCTGTCTTTGCCTACAATTCATCGAAATTAAATAAGTAAAATGCGTATTGTGGGCCGCTATTGGTGAGTGGCTAAGCGGTATTGATAACCATACTTTTTTGGATTCGCCTCTATGACCACGCCAATAGAAACCCAATGCCCCCATTGCCAAGCTTGCTATAGCGTTAAACAAACTCAACTAAATCAAGTCAATGCTACCATCAGCTGTGATCGGTGCCAGCAAAGTTTTTTGGTCAATAAACATCTTGTGGTAAATTCTGAGGTCATTCAAAAACCAACACCACAAAAAAATATTCCTGCTCAACAAAAAGCTCAAACTCAACCAATTTCGAACGAGCAAAAAACGTCTACTAATAGTAATCAGCATAAACCTCAAAATGTGCCAAATCGCCCTACATCTTCAATCAGTAAGAAAAAATCATCTGATACTTTGATTCATGACGACTTAATTTATGACGATATGGATATAGACGAGCCAGAAGAAGACGTTCAAGAGTATGACTCTTTAGATAATATGGATGCATGGTTAACCCAAGCCAGTAATACCAGTCCTAGCGCAGCAACCACAGAAAAACCAAAAGCGCCCTCTTCTAAAGAAACTATCAAAACCTCTAATCCATCAACAAAGAAACCATCTACTAGTACAATATCAGCATCAACACAGAACATGCTCAGCTCGGCAGCGGCCAATGATATTCATGCCAATGTTGAGAGTAGTGATAACAATTCATGGCTACAAAAACTATTAGAAGAACAAAATCAAGACGAAGAAACACCGCCAGATGACACAGACTTATCACAGCTTCTATCTGATATGGGAGTACCCGTTAAAGATGAAGAGCCTGCTGTCGACGATCGTTTAAGAAAAACACAGCTACCGTTTGCACCAACCCAAACGACACGTTCTATTGCATCATTATTATGGATATTAGGTTGTTTGGTCCTAGCACTGCTACTCGCGGCTCAGTATGTTATTTTTAACTTAGAGAACTTAGTCAAAAACCCAACCTATGCTCAGCGTCTCCAATCGATATGCTCTGTCGCTGCCTGCAGCTTGCCCAGTGCAGATTTATCAGCGCTTACCATCAGCAATACCTTTCATAGAAGCAGTCAGATTAAAACTGCTGGTACATTTAGCGATATAGGCGCTACTCTAAGTAATGGCAGCCCGCAATCACAACTATACCCAAATGTAAAAATAAGCGTTTACGGTAGAAATGAGCTTATTGGAGAGTTTATTGCAGGTCCAAACGATTATTTATTAGGCAAGCAAAGTCAGTTAATGGCCAATACAGATAGACAGCTATTGTTTACTATCCCTGTCGCTAATGCGCAAATTCGCGACATTACTATGACCGCTCTTTATTAAACTAGGGTGTCATATATAAATAAGCGTGAGTAGAAAATACACCGTAAATTCATTTTCAATTAAACCGTGATAGCCAAGATAACGATGAATCTATCAGCGCTAGGCGATATTAATTTGATATACTATGGTTCTGACCCCTCACAATCAGAATTTTTCTTCATCTCAAGGATATTATTTTATGGCACCTCATGCACAGCATAATGCTAATCATTTTGCTAAAAGCTCTGAGCACCCTGCCGATTATAATAAAGACGAATACCAATCACCTACGCACGGCTTTGATTTTGCTAGTCAACACTATACAAATAGTGCGCAGCAACCTCTACGAGTTCATGTGGAGCGTGTGGTACGTCAGTACTTTGCGATGCTAGGAGATGAGATGCCCACTGATTTATATGAGCTGATTTTGAAGCAAGTCGAAGAGCCTCTCTTATCTGTCGTCCTAGAAAAAACAAGAGGCAACCAAACCAAATGTGCTCAGATATTAGGCCTAAATCGAGGCACTTTGCGCAAAAAAATGAAAACCTATGATTTAATGTAACATTGTTATATGAGCTTACCCATCATTGACTATCATTATGTATGGCAATTAAATGTTCCGCGCTTTATCTATCATGATACGGCATACCATTGTCATCATCACCTTGCCAGACGTTTACGTCAGGCTTTTTTTATGGAAAATTTCTTATGAGTACAACCCCACTTGCCCTACTATCGGTCTCCGATAAGTCTAATATCGTCGAGTTTGCTCAAGGCCTTCTCAAAGCAGGTTTTGGTTTATTATCTACTGGCGGTACTTATCGTCTGCTCACAGAAAACAATGTCGACGTGACTGAAGTATCAGATTACACAGGCTTTCCCGAAATGATGGATGGCCGTGTTAAAACGCTACATCCTAAGATTCACGGTGGCATCCTAGGACGCCGCGGTACAGATGATGCAGTAATGAGTGATCATGCGATCGAACGTATCGACTTGGTCGTCGTGAACTTATATCCGTTTGCCGAAACGATTGCACGTGCTGACGTGACTATGAACGACGCTATCGAAAACATCGATATTGGCGGCCCTACCATGGTGCGTTCAGCAGCGAAAAACCACGCTCATGTAGGTATCGTCACTGATCCAGCTGATTATGACCGTGTACTTAACGCGTTAGACGGTGGCACCGAACTGACAACTGCTTTGCGTTATGACTTAGCAGTAAAGGCGTTTGAGCATACGGCACAGTACGACGGTATGATTGCAAACTTCTTAGGTAGCCGTGTCAACGAAACTCAAGAGCCAGAAAACTTCCCACGTACATTCAATGTACAGCTCGAAAAAGTACAAGACCTACGCTACGGTGAAAACCCTCATCAAAACGCGGCTTTCTATACTGAAAACCAGCCTTTAAAAAGCAAACAAGCTTCAATCGCGACAGCTAAGCAGTTACAAGGCAAAGCGCTATCTTATAACAACATCGCTGATACCGATGCTGCGCTTGAGTGCGTTAAAGCTTTCAGCGCGCCTGCTTGCGTTATCGTTAAGCATGCCAACCCTTGCGGTGTCGCGGTTGATAATGACCAAGTAGCGGCTTATCGTACTGCTTTTAGCACCGATCCTGAATCGTCTTTTGGTGGTATCATCGCATTCAACCGTCCGTTGACGCTTGCTGCGGCAAAAGCCATTATCGACAATCAGTTTGTAGAAGTGATCATTGCACCTAGTATCGAAGACGGTGTACTTGAAGCGACAGCTACTAAGAAAAACGTACGCGTATTGGTATGCGGCGAGCTACCAGCACCAGATCAGCGTGATATCCAACTTGACTATAAGCGCGTTAACGGTGGCTTACTCGTACAAGAGCAAGACCTTGGTTTAATCACGGCTAACGACCTAAAAATCGTTACTGATGTACAACCAACTGAAGCGCAAGTGGCAGATCTACTATTTAGTTGGAACGTAGCAAAATACGTCAAATCTAATGCCATTGTCTACGCAAAAGGCCAACGTACTATCGGTGTTGGCGCGGGCCAAATGAGCCGCGTTAACTCAGCACGTATTGCCGCTATCAAAGCAGAACATGCTGGACTAGCAACTGAAGGTGCTGTTATGGCATCAGATGCGTTCTTCCCTTTCCGTGATGGCATCGACAATGCTGCTGAAGTAGGTATCTCTGCTATCATTCAGCCAGGTGGTTCTATGCGTGATGACGAAACCATTGCTGCTGCTAATGAGCATGGTATCGCGATGGTATTCACGGGTATGCGCCATTTCCGCCATTAAACAATCACCTATTAATTTAAGACTGGAATTAGTCGCAGCAGCTGTATTTATTAATGCGACTAACTTTCAGTCTATATAATATTCGTGATAATTATCGTTAAAGCATCACCCAAAAAAAAGCCACTGTATCAATTGATACGGTGGCTTTTTTACGTCTAAAAATAAGAATAAAAATAAGAATCTAGCAAATACTTAGCGGCCTTGTGCGTTTGCCATGTTGCTTTCATTAATCTCAACCGTATACACCATACGTAGATAGTCCAAATAGTCTTGCAACTGGTCTTGGCCTAAATTGTCACGAATGATACTGGCTGTTTGCGCTCGTTGCATATCAGACAGTGGTGACTGCTGCTCAGTTTTAATACGGTCTCCAACCAGTAGCGTTGCACCCATCTCAGTCTCACTAGCAATCGCGACGACGCCATTATCAGCGGCTTGCTGGCTAAAGGCCAATCCACGCTCTTTGTCCGTTAGCTGCGTCGTTTGACGGTTAATCTCACCCAGTGCTTGGAAACTAACCGACTGCTTACTTATATCAGCTGGCGTCTTGATACCAGCAGCCAATGCTTTAGCATCTTTTAAAGCTAATGCTGTCGCTTTCTGCTGACGGAGTATTTGAGTGATTCTTGGAGTTGCATTTGCTAGAGCAAGCGTCTTAGTAGGACGATAATTGCTTGGCTGTAACCATACGGTACCGTTGCCAACTTCTACGCCTGCCGTTACCGCCTGATCTTGAATAGTAAACTCATCAAAGGCCTGCTTAACCACTACTGGTTGCGGCAGTGCTGATTTGTTGTTCACTTTACGATAATCTTTGATACGCTTGAGGCTGACGTTTTCTTGCTGTGCAATATCTTCGATACTGAAACCATCTGCTGCCAAATCATTGATTGATGTCACTTTATCAGCATAGATTTCCTGACGTTTATACTCTTTTGCTTTCGCAGTTAGCTCTTCACGCATACTGTCTAGACTTGGAATTTTTTTGCCATTATCTTCAGTAACCGTAAATATCTGATAACCAAAGCTAGTCTTGATAGGCGCAGTCACATCACCAACGCTCAACCCTTCTAGTGCCTCTTGCACAGTATCCGCGTCACTGCCAAACACTGACGGATTAAAGCGTCCGATATCACCACCTGTTTCACCTGATGGATCATCCGACTCTGCTTTAGCAAGCGCAGCAAACGCTTCACCTTTATTCAGACGCGCTTTCACTTTATCGGCTCGTGTCTTAGCATCTTTACCAGTAAACAGTATCTGACTGACTTTACGCTCATCAGTAGCCGCAATGCTCTGCTTATATGCTTCATACTGCTGCTGCAACTCTTCTGCGGTTACTTCATCAACCTTGATAGTTTGCGGGCTAAGCTGGATATAAGCCAAGTCAACCATCGCTGCACTTTTCAATGTGTCTTTGTTGGCATCATAGTATGATTGAATGTCTGCTTTACTAAGCTTAACTTTGTCAGCATAGTCTTGCCAATTAAAGCGATGCACCCAAACGTTGCGCGACTCAAGTTGCAAGTCAATCAATTGACTGACCGCTTGCATAGGATAGACGGCCGTCCCAACAATACTGGCGTTCAATTGATCCAAGCTTAACTGATTGCGAAATTCTGCAAATAGTTGATTTTTGGTCATGCCGCGCTGACGCAAGAAGTTTGAGAACTGATCGTTTGAAAAGTTACCTTCTGCATCTTGGAATATTTCTTCTTGACGCAGCAAACGATTGATCGTGTCGTCAGACACTGTCATACCAAGCTTACCTGCTTGCTGCTCTAACAACGTACGGTCGATTAGACCCTTTAATACTTGCTCATGAAGCACATCTTCATTCAATAAGCTGGCATCTTCAACTTGCTCTAATACTTCAGAACGACGGCTATTGACAGCAGTTTGATACTCGGACAGTCCTACGCTTGCCTCACCTACCTGCGCAATCTGGTTGGGATCGACGTTGCCGCCAAAATAGCTTTCGACACCCAAGAGAGCGAGCGGCGATAGGCATAAAATCAATAAAATGCGACCTGGCCAGCTTTTTAAGAAATCGCGCAATTTATCCATAGTTATCTCTGCTTTATTAACCTATATTGATGAAAAACCATTGTAATACTGTTAGGAGCTGTTGAGTGCAACCTGTCAATATCAGTACTATTTAAGCTAGCAATGGTAAGAGTAAGAGCGTATGCATTTTATAGTAAAAAACAAAATTTACTAAAGAAATCTGACTTAAATGACACACCTATCGCGCGCCCTATGATACGTGATTTTTCATGCAGACTCAAAATATTCACGACGCATGATACAAACTATAGCGATAAAAAAAGCACCTAAATATTAGGTGCTCTCTTCGATGGTTAGCTCATTACTTCAGCTATAGACCACCGACTATCATTTTATGCTTAAAAAGGCGGCTTAATTCAAGCGCTCTTTTAAGTTTTTACCAGCTTTGAAGCTTGGTACTTTGCTTGCTGGAATGCTTAGCTCTTCGCCAGTCTTAGGGTTGCGACCAGTGCGTGCTTTGCGATCTTTTACACTGAAAGTACCAAAGCCAACTAATGAGATGCTATCGCCAGCTTCTAGCGCTTCGCCAACACTTTCCATAACAGCGTTTAGTGCATCACCAGCTTGGGTTTTATTTAGACCACTTTTGTCTGCGATGCTATCAATTAATTCTGACTTATTCATAAAATTTCCTTCAAGTTTAAGGGGGTAATAAATGCTCACGCCAAGTATTGTAACGCTCTCATGGTGCTTACGCAATAAAAACTACCTAACTGGCGCATTAACAGGTTCTTCTTTGTTATCGTCTTTATATCAAGGCAGCATAAGGAGCGCAAGCGATTTTACATATTTTTGTGCTCTACACTACGTATTTGACACCTAATGTTACGCAAAGCGTTAGGAACTTATATATAAGTGGCTCTGTATAACTGAGACGATTGGCTTTCCTATTTTCTACGCTTTGTCAGATTTGTCAATTGCCGTCTGTGCATTGCTATGCATTAAGTTTGTATATTACTGGTCATAAATAAGAGTGTCTTTATTGACTGCTAAATTGTAATGTAATAGTTTAGCCACTACAGAAACTAGCGTTACTTTTTATTATAAAGACGTTACTATAAGCAAAATATCACTGCAAGTATTGGGCAAATACAGACTTCTGTTTGCTAAATATCTAAAACTTGCTAAATAAAAAACGGATTACTTACATGAAGCGTTCTACGTTGTCTCACTCTTTTCTTAATATCATTTTAGTATTTATCGAGTCGGCGCTGACATTATTGTTACGTTTGGATCCTGAATTGCGTAAGGCCGCTTATCCGCTTGCTAAGCAAGGCACCGTGGTGGCGCTTCGCCTGTATTTACCGCATGTAGAAGTATTTGCCACCTTTAGTACCAAAGGCGTGTTACTAGATGCTCAGCTGCCGATTGGTCGTAGTGAGCCTGACGTGGTTATCAATGCCTACAGCATTCAAGTTATCAACGCCATCACCACTCATGATAGCGAAACCACTGAAAAGCTACAGATGCGCGGTGAGTCGATTCAAGTACAACTGGTTAAACAGTTTATTATGCAACTTGGGCTTGGCAGCTTGATTCAGGGGCTGATCAAAAAGATAAAGGGTGGTAAAGCTAAAACCAAACCTACAGAAGCTGACTTGGAAGAAAAAAAGAACAACTACAAACTGCGTATTAAAGAACAGCAAACACAGATCAATACCTTGACCATTAAAAACCGTGAACTTGAAACAACCGTGAGAGAGCTTCAAAGCAAGCAAAAGATGTTGATGATTGTCACTGTTGTTGCCCTTGTCATTATGATCGGTTCAATCATCGCACTATTGATGAATTAGTTTTGCTTCGTTGAATTACCTATAAATAAGCGTTCAATGTCTTCTATAGATATTGAACGCTTATTTTTTACTTCGTCAAACGTATCTGTAGCAGACAAATTAAGCTGCTTATGTCTCACTCATATATCTTTTCTAAACATCATTATTTTTATCAATTACAGCAATAAGCTTGATTAACCATTGAACCACACTTTAATCTTGACTAAATTACTCGGGATTAAGTATAATTACCTTAATCGTTGCACACATCGGGTTAATCATCTGTTGTTCAATAACGACAAGACAAAACTTAGCTGACGTATTATTGGTTGCTCTTTTTATCTTATGAGTACTTATTAAGACTTTCGGCTAAGATCGTTGTTAAACATAAATGACATCAAGTTTGGAGATAACACATGCGTTTGACTACTCGGGGCAGATACGCTGTTACCGCATTATTAGATTTGGCATTACAGACCAGCCAACAAGACAGTGCTGTATCGTTATCCGATATCGCCAAACGGCAATCGATTTCAATCTCGTATCTTGAACAGTTATTTTCTAAACTTCGCAAACGCGGCCTTGTCACGAGTATTCGCGGTGCTGCAGGTGGTTATCACCTAGCTAAGCCATTGAATGAGATAGATGTGATGAGCATCATATCTGCGGTTGATGAGTCAGTAAACGCGATGCAGTGTGAAGGACGCGGTGACTGTCAAGGTGGTACAATGTGCCTAACTCACGATCTGTGGTGTGCACTATCAAATCATATCGAACAGTACTTGAAAAATATAACATTAGCGCAATTATTAGATATGGAAAATGTGCAGTCAGTCTCAGAGCGTCAGCACACCTCTACAAAAGATATTTCCATAAAAGACATTAATACTATTACTCTATCGAACAGCGAGGCAAACCCAGCATGAGCCAACATAACAACCTTATATACTTAGATTATGCCGCCACTACCCCAGTTGCTAAATCAGTAGCTGCTAAAATGAGCGAGTATTTGACTGTAGATGGTGTCTTTGGTAACCCAGCTTCACGTTCACATGGTTACGGCTGGCAAGCGGAAGAAGCAGTAGAAACTGCTCGCGGTCAAGTTGCTGAAGTTATCAACGCTGATCCACGCGAAATCGTCTTTACTTCTGGTGCGACTGAGTCTGACAACCTAGCCATTAAAGGTGCGGCACATTTTTATCAGTCTCGTGGCAAACATATCATTACCAGTAAAATTGAGCACAAAGCTGTATTAGATACCTGCCGTGAGCTTGAGCAAGAAGGTTTTGAGATTACGTATCTTGAGCCACAGCCAAGCACAGGTCTTATTCTGCCAGAGCAAGTAAAAGAAGCACTGCGTGATGATACTATTTTAGTATCACTTATGATGGTGAACAATGAGCTTGGTACTATTACTGATGTTGCAGCGATTGGTGAAATCACTCGCGAAGCTGGCGTAGTTTTCCATGTTGATGGCGCTCAGTCTGTTGGCAAAGTAAAAATCAATCTTGAAGAAATGAAAATTGATTTGATGAGCTTCTCAGGTCATAAAGCATACGGCCCTAAAGGTATCGGCGCATTGTTTGTTCGTCGTAAGCCACGTATTCGCTTGAAAGCTGAGCAACATGGCGGTGGTCATGAGCGCGGTATGCGTTCAGGTACACTACCAACGCATCAGATCGTTGGTCTAGGCGCAGCATTTGCTTTGGCTAATGAAAGCTATGAAGCTGACCATGCACATGCAGCCAAATTACGTCAAAAACTTTGGGATGGCCTACAAGATATCGAAGAGATTTACTTAAACGGTGATCTTGAGAATAGCGTACCAAATATTGTAAACATCAGCTTTAACTTCGTTGAAGGCGAGTCATTGATGATGTCACTTAAAGACTTAGCTGTATCATCAGGTTCAGCCTGTACCTCAGCAACGCTTGAGCCATCATATGTACTACGTGCAATCGGTCGCCCAGATGAATTGGCACATAGCTCAATCCGTTTCAGCTTCGGCCGTTATACCACTGAAGAAGATATCGATACTGTTATCAAGCAGATGCATGAAGCTGTTGATAAACTACGTGCCCTATCACCACTTTGGGATATGTATCAAGAAGGTGTTGATCTAAATTCAGTCGAGTGGGCTGAGCACTAATTTCTAATATGGCTTTTTAGTATAGCTAGCAATATATTTATTAAACAATTGATCAGACAATTAAATTAAGCGTTTGACCCCAATTATCGATGAGTAGTTAGACATTTAAAGTTGCTAAACAACTACTCATCATCTAACTAGGAGAAAACCCCATGGCCTATAGTGACCAAGTTATTGATCATTACGAAAACCCACGCAACGTTGGTAATCTTGATAAAAACGCCAAGAACGTTGGTACTGGTATGGTCGGTGCCCCAGCATGTGGCGATGTAATGCGTCTACAAATCCAAGTCGACGATAATGGTATTATCGAAGATGCACGTTTCAAGACTTATGGTTGCGGTTCAGCGATTGCCTCAAGCTCGCTTGTTACTGAGTGGCTAAAAGGCAAAAGCTTGGATCAAGCTGGCGAAATCAAAAACAACGATATCGCTCAAGAGCTAGCATTACCACCAGTAAAGGTGCATTGCTCTGTACTTGCAGAAGACGCTATTAAAGCCGCTATTAGCGACTATAAAGGCAAGCATGGCGTAGCAGCTCCAGCAGAAGAAGCTGCGATCTAAGCTAGGCTAAACCTGCTAGCGTATGCGCTACGTTGTACTAGCAACGCTAAAGTAGCAATGTGTAATCGCTACTGACGCTAAAGAGGTGACAATGACACTTATGTAATTGTCACCTTTTGTTTTCTAATAGTCGCAAGCCTATTGTTTTGGCAATCTTGTAATTCTGGTTGTCAGTTTATCTAGATTTTTTTATTGATATTTATGATTAATAGTCAATGGGAGTTGGCATGATTGAAATGACAGAACGCGCCGCTCAGCATGTTCGAGATTTTTTGGACAATCGCGGCAAAGGCGAAGGCATTCGAGTTGGTATCCGTACGGCGGGTTGCTCGGGCTTGGCTTACGTTTTAGAGTTTGTAGATACCCCTGATGAAAACGACACCCGTTATGAAAGTCGCGGCGTTAGCATCTTTATTGATCCTAAAAGCCTCGTATATTTAGACGGCTTGTTGATGGATTACGAAAAAGAAGGTTTAAACGAAGGCTTTAAATTCACCAACCCTAACCAAAAAGGTGAATGTGGCTGCGGTGAGTCGTTTACCGTTTAATTGTTCAATGGCTGAAAACTAATAGATTTATGCTCAGCAAGCTTTCATAAGAATAGTGCAGTATCTCTGCTATCGCTATGAAGAAATATTAATGTAGTTGAGTAGCCGAGCGATTCAATATTCTTAGCTAGGTCATGACTTCAAAAACAAATAAAAAAGCAAGGCATCAGATTATGACAGATATTACTTCAGAACCACAGTTTGATAACTTCTTTGCCCTATTTGAGCAGCCTGTACAATTTGAAATTAATCAAAGCAATCTAGAGCAACGTTTGCGATTGCTGCAAAAACGCTTTCATCCTGATAATGTCGCCAAAAATCAGACCGATATGGTTCAAGCACAGCTGCAGTCTGAAAAAGCGTCCGCTTTAATCAATCAAGCGTATCAAACACTAAGCGCTCCTGATAGCCGTGCTGGTTATTTATTAGACATGGCGGATCAAGCACAAAATATAGAGCACTCAATCGCAGATTTAGACTTTTTGGAAGATGCGATGCAGATGCGTATGGCTCTAGATGATGCTATCGAAGACAAAGATCTTGCAGCCTTGCAGCAATTACACCCTCAAATTACAGAGCGTCTAGCAAATCAATCTGAGCGCTTTAATAGTGCTTATCAAAATCAAGATTGGCAAACAGCGATTGATGCGACACAGAAGCTAAAATTTTTAGTTAAGCTAAATGCTGATGTGACGACGGGGCTTGATGACGTTGCAAATGCATCGCATTCAGATGACGATGACCTATACGTCTAAACATCTGTGGTTATGGCTTTCACTAACAAGCTAAATTCTATATATTTGGTTAAAATAGTGACCGTGATACC
The DNA here is from genome assembly GCF_002863645.1 of Psychrobacter sp. MES7-P7E. NCBI lineage: Bacteria > Pseudomonadati > Pseudomonadota > Gammaproteobacteria > Moraxellales > Moraxellaceae > Psychrobacter > Psychrobacter sp. MES7-P7E. The sequence continues at coordinate 35,444 of NZ_PJBU01000108.1, forward strand.
GTATAATCTTTGAGTCTAAGCGCATTAAACTGTCAGAATCCGTATTCCATGGAGTGAGATTACTGACGTTAAGCTCTCGTACTGCATATGCTATATTTGCTCCATTTCACTTATTCATTTTATCTCTGAGTTATCCTTATGTCTTTAATGCAAATTGCTGAACCCAATCAAAGCGCTCAACCTCACCAACATAAATTTGGCTTGGGCATCGACCTTGGTACTACACGATCGTTGGTTGCTGTGGTGCGTTCAGGTAAGGCACAAGTCTTAGAGGCAGGCGCAGCGACAGATACATTATTACCGTCTGTTGTCTATTATCCAGCTACTGGTACGCCATTGGTTGGCTATGACGCCCTAGCTCATTTAGCAGATGATCCAAAAAATACGATCGTCTCGGCTAAGCGTTTTATGGGTCGTAGTCAAGCTGATATCAAATTCTCTCATCCTTATGAGTTATCTGGTAATAAAGATGATATGCCCGCCTTTGTAACGGCTCAAGGTGAGGTGTCTCCTGTTGCAGTATCAGCGCGTATCTTAGCCGCTCTTGAGCAACGTGCAGCAAGTGCCTTACCTGCAGATAGCATCGAGGGTGCTGTGATTACAGTTCCCGCTTATTTTGATGAAGCACAGCGTCAAGCAACCAAAGATGCTGCACAAGCAGCGGGTATCAACGTACTTCGCTTGTTGAATGAACCAACGGCCGCTGCGGTCGCTTACGGGCTTGACCAATCATCAGAAGACAGTAAAAAAGAGAGCTATTACTTAATCTATGATTTGGGCGGTGGTACTTTTGACGTTTCTATCTTAAAGCTTACCGACGGTGTCTTTGAAGTGTTGGCAACTGGTGGTAATAGCGCACTAGGCGGCGATGATATCGATCGTCTTATTACCAATTGGATTATTAAACAATTAAATATCGATCCAAAAGACGTAAGCCTGCACGACAAATCAATACTAGCTCAACAAGCAAAAGCTTATAAACAAGCATTGACTGATGCTGAGCAAGTGGACATCAATGTGGTTGTCAATGGTCAGTCTTATCAAGGCGTATTAAGCCGTACAGACGTGCTAACTATCGTAGAGCCTGTTAGCCGCCGTACCCTAAGCGTGTGCGAACAAGTCCTACGCGATGCCAAGCTGTCTACTACAGATCTAGATGAAGTTATTTTAGTGGGCGGCTCGACTCGTATGCCTGCCGTACAGCAAGTCGTGACTGAGTTTTTTGCTAAGCAGCCACTTTGTCGTCTGAATCCAGATGAGGTTGTTGCCTTGGGCGCTGCCCAAACTGCTCATCAATTGGTGAATGGTGATAGTGACAACAATTTATTATTATTGGATGTGACGCCATTATCATTAGGTCTTGAGACCATGGGCGGTTTGGTTGAAGTACTCATCCCACGCAACACGCCTATCCCTGTGAAGAAACGTCAAGTGTTTACCACGTATCAAGACGGTCAAACAGGCATGGTGATACACGTGGTGCAAGGTGAGCGTGAAACGGTAGAAAACTGTCGCTCACTTGGACGTTTTGAGCTGTATGGCATCCCGCCAATGAAAGCTGGGTTTGCTCGTATCGAAGTTACCTTTAGTATCGATGCCAACGGTCAGCTTACTGTCAGTGCACAAGAAACTACGACCAAAACAGAAAGCAAAATTGAGATTGTGCCTTCTTATGGTCTATCAGATGAGCAAAAAGAACAGTTGCTCATTGCAGGGTTCAAACACGCTGAAGAAGACAAAAACGCGCGTTCTTTAATTGAGACCAAAGTAGAAGCGGAACGTGAAGTACTTGCCCTAGAGTCGGCACTTAACGAATTTGCGGCGTTGCTTTCTACTGAAGAACAACAGTCACTAGCAGAGCATATACAAGCGCTACGTAACTCTCTTAGCACTGATGACTTAGCGCTTATTGAAGCACAACAAGCACAGCTCAAGCCACATAGTGATGCCTTTGCTGCACGTATTATGAATCAAAGCGTCAAGACCAGTATGGCAGGTACTAGTGCCAAAGACTGGTAATAAATACATCGACATATATAGCTTAGCTAACACGTTAAGCTAATTTCTAATATTTTTTAAATTGATTAGCATCGGACAGATAATTTATGCCAAAAGTTACCGTACTACCCCATCACGAAATCTGCCCTGAAGGCGCAGAAGTTGAGTTGCAAGCTGGTGAAAACTTATGCAAAGCACTACTAGAAAAAGGCATTAAAATCGAGCATGCCTGTGAGATGTCGAAAGCTTGTACTACATGCCATGTTGTAGTACGTAAGGGTTTCAACAGTTTGGATGAGATGGATGATATCGAAGCTGATCTACTTGATCGTGCTTGGGGACTAGAGCCTGATTCACGTTTATCTTGTCAGGTCATGCTTGATGACGAGGATTTGACCATCGAAGTTCCTAAATATACCCTTAATCATGCTAAAGAAAATCATTAAACACTGATGATTCTTTCTAGTTAAGATAAAAAAGGCCAGCTATGTGATAGCTGGCCTTTCTCTATATATGATTTTAAGACGATAGACTTGAAACGCTTACTTGCGATTGGCATTCTCACGCTTACTTCCTGCAGCTATACTCTTTACTACTTTTTCTTCCTCTTGCTCGATGCGTTCCAGCGCAAAATTTAAACGAGCTCTAATATCTTGATAATCATTGTCTTTCATATCTTTGAAATTCAAATGCAAATTAAAACCAGGCAATGTGTGGTCGACCCATTTAGATAAATGACCTGTACTGGCACTAGGGTCAAGTACTTGCCATGCATCGACCTTTTCATCAATTCCCTTCAAGCAAAATGCGGCAACGTGCTCACACTCATAGTTATGGCATATATAATCGTAAGTGCTTTCACTGACCAATATCTGATCTTTGCCCGCACAAGACTCAAGCCTAGAGGCTAGGTTGGCTTCTTTGCCAATGATGGTATAGCTTAATCGACTATTACTACCAAAATTACCAACGTGACAGTAGCCAGTTGTGATACCAACACGTATATATAAGCCTTCAAATCCCATTAGCCGCCATTTTTGGCGTAAAGTACGCATTTCCCGGCGCATATCGATTGCCATCGCCACACAATCTAGTGCATCTTGACGCGAGCCGCGGCTATTCGGTTCACCAAAGAAACATACCATGCCATCACCAATGAACTTATCAAGTACTGCACCGTGTTTGTCAGCAATCGATGTCATGCAATGCATATAAGTATTGAGAATATCTGCTAAATTATCAGAACTTAGACTATCAGACAACTCGGTAAAACCGACAATATCCGAAAACATGATAGTTATTTTTGCGCGTTTATTAGAAACCCTAACAGGGCTATCCGATTTGACAATAGGCTCCCAAATTTGTGGTGGTACAAAACGGGTAAGCTTATTGATCACTGATACCATTGTGTTCAGGCGTCCACTAGCCTGATGGGTACGTACTTTAAAAGTAATATGTTGCTGATAGATACGCCAGAACTGGTATAAAATAACGCCTAGACTTGCCACCATTACTATCAATGGTAATAAGCCTTCATCAAAGTCCATACTGTCTGCATTTAAGACTGTGCTAACGTAGAAAAACACAATGATAGTCACAACAGATACAGATAACAGTCTGAGGTGATTCTCAGGTCGGCTAAGAATGATACGTACACCAATCAAAGCAGCCAAACTGATTGATATGACCGTACAGCATTGTAGCGAGCCAATGACAACCGATAATAGAATAATAACGATATTAGACGTCCAAAAGCTGGTCTGGCGTCGGTAGTTATATATCAGGATCATAAGGCTTGGCAATGTAATAATAACCAATAGTGCCATTGAGATAGAGCGGAAGTCGTAGTATATAGCACGCAAAACAACCGTCAGTATCAACACGAACACTTCTGGATAGTCAAAACGACATGTCCCGGTGTCCTTTAACGGTGTCATTGGTTTGAATGTCTCTGAGAAGGTCATATGAGATTCACTTAAATAAGGTGAGCTACCTGAGAGACAAAGGCATACTACACTAACATATGTACGTTATTTGTCCTTATGACGATTTATCATAAGATATATCTAATAATATATTATACTTTTGAAATAAG
>NZ_PJBU01000109.1:0-38242 GCF_002863645.1 Psychrobacter sp. MES7-P7E
TACGCCACGGTTTTGAAGCTCGGTAAGAACACCTAGCCAGAACTTAGCGCCTTCATTTTCTGAGAGCCACATACCAAGCAGCTCTTTTTTACCGTTAAGGTTAACGCCTAGGGCTAAGTAAATGGCTTTGTTGATGATCTGCTTGTCTTGACGTATCTTCACGACGATGCAGTCTAGATAGACGATAGGATAAACACTGCTCAGCGGCCGGTTCTGCCAAGCAGTGATGTCCTCTAATATGTTATCGGTGACTCTTGAGACAAGAGAGCTTGAGATGTCGACATCGTAGAGCTCTTTAATGCTCTCTACGATCTCAGTGGTGGTTTGACCCTTGGCGTAAAGGAATATGATTTTATCATCGAGACCTGAGATACGGGTTTGATGCTTACTAACGAGTACAGGCTCAAAGTCACCATGACGGTCTCTTGGGGTGGATATCTCAAGCTCGCCTGTGTCGCTACGGACGGTCTTTTTAGTGTGCCCGTTACGCTTATTAGGTTTATCCGCCTTTTCATGTTTGGGGTAGCCGAGATGGTCTTCCATCTCAGCTTCAAGGGCAGTATCGATAAAGGATTGCATGAGCTGCTTTTGAAAGTCTTTGATGTCATCAAAGCTATTCATGCTACCAGCCATTTGCTCAGCCAGTTTCTTGATGTCAGTTTGCTTAGTCATTGCTTATTCTCCTGTTATTGGATTATAAGCAGTTACACAAAGTTTGGGAAAGGCCCATATCAGTTATTACGATTTTTCAGACAAAATGCTGTCGATTAACTATTTTCGGATTTTTACTTTAAAAATCTAACCTAAATAGGAATTTATATAGATAAAACTCTAAAGTCTAAAACAGCCATTGTCTGATAATGAAATCATCACAAACAATGGCTGCTTAGTCTTGCAATAAATACAGTTGGTATGCCTCAGTTAATACTTATTTAGGCAACAATACTCTATCGATTACATGGACGACACCATTGTTGGCAGCGATATCAGTCTTCACAATGTTCGTTGTGCGACCATTCTCATCCATCAATTTGCCTTCTTTGGTTACCATCAGCGTGTCTTTGCTTGCGGTCATGACGTTACCAGGCTTTACGTCTTTGGCATACATAGCCATATCACCAGCGACTACGTGATAACCCAATACTTTGGTCAATAGTGGCTTATTAGCAAATAACTGCGCTTTGGTCATGCCTGTTTCTTGCAATGCTTGCATAAAGGCAGCATTGGTCGGTGCAAACACCGTATAGTGGGCGTTAGGATCAGACAACATATCGACTAGACCTGCTGCTTGTACCGCTTCTACCAAGACTGAAAAATCAGGATTGCTTTGCGCAATTTGTACAACATTCATCTTAGCCATACTCTGACTGTGCATAGGTGCTTTCATATCGCCCGTCTTTGCTGGCATCATATTATTACAAGCACTTAGACCTGCAATTGAGATGGCCAATGTACCGATGGTGGCAATTTTAGTAAGTTTCATAACATTTTCCTTAATGATTTGAATTTCTTTGACGTTGGTATTGTTTCAACTATGATATTACTGTCTTACAGATCATCCTGCCTGCTAATGCCATTTGCTCACTGTACTGCACTGCTAATACCGATACTTTTGATACAAGTTATTGCTAATAAATGAGCCTATATTTATAAGTAGGACTTACTAAGACCTTGTATTTCTGAAATTAAATTAACATGTAAGCAATCTTTATCAACCTGACTTTGCGCAATTTTTTGTGGTATGGATGTAAATTCTGTCTGACTTCTGAGCATTCCCGTTGGCTTTCATTTGCAAAAGAAAAGCTTTATGTAAGCCCCTAGCGAAATGATATTCATTTGTGCGTATCTGCTTTATGAAATAGACTCTAATACCTTGCTTTGTTACTTAGCTCTTCTCTTATTTATCTATTACCAAAGAGGAATATGCAGTATCCCTATGTAGCAAACTTTTCATGCTAAAATAATGCAAATTTGCGGTCCTCTTCGTGAGACTCTGCACGCTACTGGTTTGTTATTCCTTCTTTTTTTAATAATTACGATATAAGCAGCACACCTATGATTCCAACGACGACCTCACCAACCGATTCTCATACCGATACCGCCTCTAACTCCTCATCCGCTAATGACTTTATATTAACGCCGCCTGCTGTATTTCCTTTTAAAGAACAGCAGCTAACTGCTCGTGCCCGTATCACTGAGCAGATGGCATCACGCATTTTGATGTTAGACGGTGCGATGGGTACGCAGATTCAGACCTATAAACTAGAAGAAACGGATTATCGTGGTGAGCGTTTTGCTGATATCGACCAAGATGTACGCGGCAACAACGACCTGCTGGTACTGACTCAGCCGCACATGATTAAAGACATTCATCACGATCATCTGCTAGCGGGCGCTGATATCATCGAGACCAATACCTTTAATGGTACGCGTCTGTCGATGGCTGACTATGATATGCAGTATCTAGTGCCAGAACTAAATAGGACAGCGGCCAAGATTGCTCGAGAAGCGGCGGATGAATTTACCGCAAAAACGCCTGAGAAACCGCGCTTCGTTGCGGGTGTTGTGGGTCCGACGTCACGTACGTGCTCGCTATCGCCTGATGTCAATGATCCTGCGTTTCGTAATATTACCTTTGATGAGTTGGTACTCAACTACCGTGAAGCGACCTTGTGCCTGATAGAAGGCGGTGTCGATATTATTTTGATTGAGACGATCTTTGATACGCTCAATGCCAAAGCGGCGATATTTGCAATCACTGGTGTATTCGATGATATTGGCTTTGAGTTGCCAATCATGATTTCAGGTACGATTACCGACGCGTCAGGTCGCACGCTATCAGGTCAAACGGCTGAAGCGTTTTATAACTCTATCCGCCATGCCAAGCCATTATCGGTTGGCTTTAACTGTGCGCTAGGTGCTGATGCGCTGCGCCCACATATTCAGACATTGTCAAATATCGCTGATACCTTTGTCTCTGCGCATCCAAACGCTGGTCTGCCCAATGAGTTTGGTGAGTATGACGAAACCGCTGAAGAAACAGCTGCCCTACTCGAAGGGTTTGCCAAAGCAGGTATCCTAAATATCGTGGGCGGCTGCTGTGGTACGACGCCTGAGCATATCCGTCAAATTGCTAAAGTCGTGGCGAATTATCCACCGCGTGTTATTCCTGAGATAGCGCCTGCCTGCCGACTATCAGGTCTAGAGCCATTTACCATCAATTCTGATAGCTTGTTCGTCAATGTTGGTGAGCGTACCAACGTCACAGGCTCCAAAAAATTCCTACGCTTGATTAAAACCGAAGCCTATACCGAAGCACTCGATGTCGCGCGTGATCAGGTCGAGGGCGGCGCGCAAATCGTCGATATCAATATGGACGAAGGCATGCTCGACTCCAAGCAAGCGATGATTCACTTCGTCAACTTGGTTTCAGGCGAACCAGATATCAGCCGTGTACCACTGATGATTGACTCGTCTAAATGGGACATTATCGAAGAAGGTCTAAAGCGTACGCAGGGTAAATCTGTCGTTAACTCTATCTCGCTAAAAGAAGGTCATGCTGAGTTCGTTGAGCGTGCCAAATTATGTATGCGTTATGGTGCTGCGATTATCGTTATGGCATTCGATGAAGACGGACAGGCTGACACTTACGAGCGCAAGATTGAGATATCTAAGCGCAGCTATGACGTACTGGTCAACGAAGTGGGCTTCCCTAGCGAGGACATTATCTTTGACCCAAATATCTTTGCCGTTGCCACGGGTATCACCGAACATAATAACTACGGTGCTGACTTTATCAATGCCACGCGCTGGATTACGGAGAACCTACCGAACGCGATGGTCTCAGGCGGCGTATCCAACGTATCGTTTAGTTTCCGTGGTAACCCAATCCGTGAAGCGATCAACTCCGTATTCTTATACCACGCGATCAAAAACGGCCTGACCATGGGTATCGTCAACCCAGCCATGCTTGAGCTGTACGATGATATTCCAAAAGAAGCCCGTGACGCTATCGAAGACGTCATGCTCAATCGCAATCAAGGTGAAACTGGTCAAGATGCGACTGAGCGCCTGATGACGGTCGCTGAAAACTACCAAGATGGCGGTAAGAAAAAAGACAGTACCGTCGATATGAGCTGGCGCGAAGGTACGGTAGAAGAACGTATCGCCCACGCACTGGTCAAAGGCGTGACCACCTTTATCGAAGCGGATACCAAAGAAGCGTGGGAGAAGTATCCTAAACCGCTAGAAGTCATTGAAGGGCCACTGATGGACGGTATGAATATCGTCGGTGACCTATTCGGTGCGGGTAAAATGTTCCTACCGCAAGTCGTAAAATCTGCCCGTGTAATGAAGCAATCGGTCGCATGGCTAAACCCGTATATCGAAGCGGAAAAAATCGAAGGCGAAGTCAAAGGTAAAATCCTAATGGCAACCGTCAAAGGCGACGTCCATGATATCGGTAAAAATATCGTCGGTGTGGTACTCGGCTGTAACGGCTATGATATCGTCGATTTGGGCGTCATGGTGCCATGTGAAAAAATCCTCGATACTGCCATCGCAGAAAAAGTTGATATCATCGGTCTGTCTGGTCTGATTACCCCAAGTCTCGATGAGATGGTCTATGTCGCCAAGCAAATGCAAGAGCGCGGCATGACACTACCATTGATGATCGGCGGTGCAACGACGTCGAAAGCGCATACTGCCGTCAAGGTCGAGCCGCAATATCAAAACGATGGCGTCATCTATGTATCGGATGCTTCGCGCTCAGTCGGTGTGGTGACCAAATTACTATCAAAAGAACACCGTCAAGCGCTCATCGATGAGACACGCGAAGAGTATGTCAAAGTGCGTGAGCGTCTGGCTAAGCGTCAACCAAAAGCTGCCAAAGTCACCTATGCCGAATCAGTCAAGATTGGCTTTCAGTATGATTGGGAAACCTATGTGCCACCAGTGCCAAATAAACTAGGACAAGTGATATTGGATGACTATCCAATCGCGAATCTGCTACCTTATATTGACTGGACACCGTTCTTTATCTCTTGGGGTTTGACTGGTAAATACCCGAAAATATTGCAAGATGATGTGGTTGGTGAAGCGGCTCGCGATCTATTTGAAAATGCAGAAGAGCTACTACAAAAGATGATTGATGAGAAATCAATCGTAGCCAAAGGGGTGTTTAAACTGATGCCCGCGCGCCGTACTGGCGCAGATACTGTGACTGTGTATGACGATGCGCCTGCTGATGGCGGCAACCCAACCTATCAGTTTGAACACTTACGCCAGCAAAGCGACAAGGCAAGTGGTAAGCCAAACTTTAGCTTGGCAGACTTTATCTCGCCATCAGAGACGCATACCGATCACTTGGGCGGCTTTACCGTCTCAATCGTCGGTACAGAAGCACTCGCTGAGCAATACAAAACAGCAGGCGATGACTATAATGCCATTATGGTACAGGCGCTGTCTGACCGTTTAGCCGAAGCATTCGCCGAACATCTACATGAGCTAATTCGTAAAGAATATTGGGGCTATCAGCCGACCGAGTCACTCACCAATGATGAGATGATTAAAGAGAAATATGTCGGCATCCGCCCTGCACCTGGCTACCCTGCCTGTCCTGAGCATACCGAAAAAGGCAAATTGTTTGACTGGCTTGGTACAGTAGATGCGATCGGTACGACTTTGACTGAAAGCTATGCGATGTGGCCTGCGTCATCGGTCAGCGGATTCTACTATTCACATCCTGACAGTGAATACTTCAACGTCGGAAAAATCAGTCGTGATCAGTTAGAGAGTTATGCTGAGCGTAAAGGCTGGGATATGAAAACAGCTGAGAAGTGGTTAAATCCAAATTTATAGTCGATTGGCTAATCAAGTGATAGAAATCTGATAGTTATTTTTTGGCTTACTCATTTAATATGGGTAAGCCATTTTTTATGGCAGTCTATTTTGCCCACCATCAGCAAACTTATCGCTACGTTCATAGCAAAATACTTTCATCATTTGCTAACAATAACCATGCTAGATTATTGTCTATTCTATTATTATTGTCTTTGTGAGATAGGCTATGAATCAGATTGCATTACTTTCTAGTTGGATTGGCAAAACTTTTGCAATTTGGGCATTGGTCAGTGCTGTTTTGGGATTTATTTTTCCTGAATTTTTTGCCTCGTTGGCTTTTTTAATCGTTCCCATACTTGGCATCATTATGTTTGGGATGGGCATGACACTCAAAACGGAAGATTTCCTAGAAATTGTCAAACGACCAAAGCCTGTACTGGTAGGGCTATTAGCACAGTTCACGCTCATGCCTTTGATCGCTTACCTATTAACGGTCATCTTCAACCTTGATCCTTTAATCGCAGTCGGTGTTATCTTGGTAGGTTGTTGCCCGGGTGGTACTTCTAGTAATGTGATTACGTTCTTAGCCAAAGGTGATGTGGCATTGAGTGTGGCGATTACCTCTATCTCTACCCTGCTTGCGCCTTTTCTGACCCCGATTCTATTAAATGTGTTTGCTGGTCAGCTGATCGACATCGACCTAGCCAGTATGATGATGACCATTACGAAAATCGTTATCTTGCCCATATTACTGGGTGTTATCTTTCATAAGTTTCTGGGTAAAAAGATCGAGTTCGTCACCGAGGTATTACCGATGGTGTCGGTATTGGGTATCTCTATTATTATAGCGGCAGTGGTGGCAGTATCTAAAGCGACTATTCTAGACAGCGGTGCTATCGTATTTATCGTGGTTGCCTTACATAATATGATGGGTTATACCTTAGGATATGTAATCGCTCGTTTGTCCGGCTTTACGGAGAAACAACGCCGCGCCATTATGGTAGAGGTAGGCATGCAAAACTCTGGTCTGGGCGCTGCCCTTGCGGCAACTTATTTCAATCCTGTCGCGGCCTTACCTAGTGCGATATTTAGTGTCTGGCATAACTTTAGTGGCGCGTTGGTTGCGAATATTTTTGCTAAAAGAGATGCTAAGTAAGCCATAGTTTCTCTTATTTGCATTCAAAGAGTAAACATTTCAATGTCGGTAAGACAAGCTGCGATCAGTTAGAGAATTATATGTCGCGTAAAGACTGGGACATGAAAACGGCTGAGAAGCGGTTAAATTCGAATCTATAAAACTAGATGATTTATTATGCAATGATTTTCTGAAAAATACATGTAGCTATAGAATTTAAATATACCATCTCCTCTATCTATTTCATGCCATAAAAAATGTAGTAGAAAAAGTGATGGTATTTTATTGTGTATATTTTATACCTTCTAAATATATATTATTACCACTCACTATCTCACACCTATGAATATCCAAAACAGAAAGCTCTCTCAATCAGTCCTACTTGTAGGATTTCGCTAACCAATTTAGTTTTAATAATTCCCTTTTTCTTTCGTGTCCCACTCCTTTGATAACCAACTTTCCTATTTCACTCATTTAAAAAATACTTTTTGGATTGGATTAACCAAAAAATGTTTGATATATTCGTAAATAACAATTTATATATTCTTTATTTAAAATATAATAATAAGGGGGTGTGGGGCACTGATATTTGAGCTAAGTAAGATTTTATCTTTTAAATCAAGGAGCGATAAAAATGAAATCATTTAAACTAGCACTATTAGCCATAACAACTGCACTCATTTTACAAGGATGTGGTGAAGACTCTGATTCTGATGAATCACCAACATCGCCGCCTGATCAACCAGATATCACACAACCTGATCAGCCGGATATCGATACCGAAATCGTTGGAATGTGGAGTAGCGACGATGCTGGTAACGACTTATCAGTGATTGTCTTTACAGATGACGGTAATTATGTACAGACTCAAGTCAATGCCAGTCGCTCAAAGAGTGACCCTGAAAATGGTATGGAGTCAGGAACGTATAGCATTGATAGTAAAACAGGTAAACTCACCGCTACACCTATTTTTGACAAGAACGGTAACGCTGGATTATCAGACGCTCCCAATCCCTCTGCTAAAGTAGTGAATGGCAAGCTTATCCTCGAAGTCGATGAAAACGACAATGGTATCATTGATAGTAATGAAATCTACAGATTCTCAGAGGTCAAACCTGAAGGCATCTTAGGATCTTGGAGCTTTGATAATGCCGATGAAGATGAACTAGTCGGAGTGGCTTTCTTAGAAAACAATACTTATATCTATGTGCAAGTGGATGACACTGGTTTAACCAGCAATCCCGAAAATGGCATGGAATGGGGTACTTATGCTATCAACACTACGACTAAAGCGTTAACAACCACACAGTTTTATGACGACAATGATGGAGTTGGATTATCAGAATCGCGTACCCGTTACGCGCGTGTGACTGGTGACACCGATCTTACCATTGAGGTTGATAACAATCAAAACGGGGTAATAGACGATAACGAGAAGTTTATGTTCTCAAGAAACGGGTCTAGTACCGTTGTAGACTCCAAAATGCTCTCAGGGCTGTGGCAAATGAAGCAGGGTAACGAAGAGCTAGTAAGCTTATCCTTTTTAGACGATGGCACTTATGTACAAACCCAAGTGACTGGCCCTACTTCATCAAGAAATGAAGACAATGGTATTGAGTGGGGTAAATACTCTTTAAAAGCCAATGATGAATTGGTCATTGATAAAATTATTTATGACGCTAACGACGATTCTGGTTTGTCAGATGATGTGCTAAGAACGGTGCAAGTCTCTGGTGATACACTGACGTTAGGTGTAGACGATAACGACAATAAGATCATAGACGATAATGAGTCCTTTACATTCGTTAAAGCCAAGTCCGAAAATGAGTTAGGTATCTGGAAGGCACAAGCAGGTCAGTTAGATGACGAGCTTGTATTGGTCGGATTCTTAGATAATCAGACTTTTTTCCATATCGAAGTGGATGAAAAGCCGCCTTTTGACGATGATACTGTATCACCCTCTGGTATGGAATGGAATCTCTATACTTTAGGTAACAATGATCTATTTACTCTTGGACAATCACTGTATAGCGATGGTGATGGTGATTTATCATTTTTTTATCAGATGAACGTTAAAGTCGTGGGTAACACACTCACCTTTAACGGCTATGAAGATCAGATGGAAGTACAAAATGACGATGGTGAAACGGTAGTTTTTGATCGTCAGTAACTATCAAACAACCCTAGAAAAATAAAAGCATATAAATAAAGTTCAGCTTATCCATTGATGGGCTGAGTTTTTTAATTTGGGTTAATCACTTTTCACTTTACCCCGCCGACACCGCTCAGAACAATAAATCACCTGCTCCCAATCCTTCTCCCACTTTTTACGCCACGTAAATGGGCGTTGGCAGATGGGGCAAGTTTTTTGCGGTAGATTTACTTTTTTATGTGCCATTATTTGCTCCCATCTACTTCTAACTATTTGTATTGTGGTGACATCTTACTTTTGATGATCCAGTCCTTCGTACTTTTTAACACGGCGACATTGGTCTGAGCAATAGACCATGCTCTCCCAGTTTTTATCAAGCTTCTTAGTCCAACTAAATTCGCGCTCGCAGACAGGGCAAAGTTTTTTGCGGACATTCTTCTTTTTGTGCGCCATACTTTTTTATCCTCAGATTTATCTTATTTTTGAATTAAGTATTAGAATTTCGATATGCGTTTAATACACTAACGACCCCATATCGGTGAGCGTACGACTCCACCATTTTGACCGCTAATGGCATAGCTGATATTACCTGACAGCGAATGGATAACTAGACTACCACCATTTTGGCTTGCTACTTGCCCGCCCACATTCAAACGGCGAGTTGGATAGACGGCATAATTGCCAGAGGGAGATAGACGTGCGGGTTCATCAAGCCCTGTTTCTGCCAAGTTGACCACTTGCCCAGTCATCAAGGTCATGACAGCCGCCTTGCGACCATTTAGATAAGCCATACGCTGACCATCTAAGCTAAGCTGAGGACTGGCCACATACCCATTTGTTGATACAGTTGTCGCATTGCCCGTAGCGAAGTCATAACGATAAATTCGCGGTCGTCCAGCACGGACTTTATCACTGGTATAGACAAAGCTCTTGCCATCGGCAGCATAACTGGGCTGTACCTCTGTACTCGGCAGAGTCGTTAACTGCTGGGTATTACCATCACTCAGACGCATCTTATAGATATCAGCATTACCACCGACAGTAGAGCTATAAAGCAAATCTTGACCATCGGGTGAAAATGACGCTGACATATTGCTGCCTTCAGCATTTACCACTAGGTTGCGCGTATTGCTACTACGATCATAAATATAAATTTTGGGATGCTCACGCGGGGCTTGTTTGCTATAGGCAAGCAGTTGTCCGTCTGCCGACCATGCTGGCGCATAGATATAGCCATTAAGCTGATCAATTAGCTGACGAGCGCTACCGTCAGGACGAATGCTATAGAGGGTCGATACTTTTGCCGTACCTGCGCCCTGCTCTTCTACATAGGCAATGTATCCTCGGCGATCAATAACTGGCATACGTGCAGTCAGCGGATTGGTCTCGACTGTACTGGTTGGCTTTTTTACTGAAGTATTAGGTAATGTCTGACAGCCAGTGAGGACGGTAACTATAGCTATCGTAGTAATGACTTTTATGGTTTCAAACATAGCGCGGTATCCAATAGATCCTAATGATAAAAGTATTGTGAATAATTAAAAAACTATCGTCACTGTTGCAGACTCAACGCCATAGATAATATCTTACGATATCAAAGGTATTATAGGGTTATGGCTCTAGTGTAGCCTAAACTGAGTCAAACTTTGGATAAAAAAATGCCCCACTTGATAGCGAGGCATGTTGCGTTTCAAGAAGAGTAGCTTTAAATAAGTAACTTTAAATAAGTAACTTTAAATAAGTAACTTTAAATAAGTAACTTTAAATAAGTAACTTCAGACGAGCAACTCTAGAAAAGTAGTTACAATTGTTTAAGTTTACGAACCAGTCAAACTGTTTACTCAATTATTAAGCTACTTCGCAACGGCTTTAAAATAAGCGACTTGATCATTATTTTTAATAGTCAAAATAGGCACATTGTTGGCATTCTTACTAAGGCTATATTTACCTTTTACAGTAGCTAAGGCAGCAGTATCAAAGCTAGCTTGCGGTTCAGGACATGCCATCATAGTACTGATGCCGTTTTTAATCTCGACTTCACCATTTGCAACGCTATATCCAGCGCCCATGCTATTACAGGTATTCATAAATGCCACGTAATCTCTACCGTTATCATTCATAAAATTTAAAGTTAATGGCTTGGCTGGGTCAAAAAATAGCTGCGTTACTTTATCACCATTGCTACGTTTGGCATCAACGAGCTGCCAGTTGTGCGCTTGCAAGATATCTGCAGTGATTGGTTGGTTAACTGGCGCAGGTAAACTCGTCGTCTGGCAACCCGCAGCAAGTGTACCAACTGCCAATGTCGCGGCCATCATTACTTTAGTCATGTTCTTCATTTCAACTCCTCGCTTTATTACACCCGATACTTTTACTAAACACACTATCTGCTTGAGCCCTCAGCGCTAATAGACAAACGATAAGCTCTAATAAACATAGTAAAAGCTCGGACTTATTATGATTCATTTATTGTTTTATTTAATGCTCTAAACAATGACATTATTGTGCATAACTCACAGGAAGGTGTCATCATAAACTGGGTAGTTATTCGGAATACGTTTTGTACTACTTTGCAAATATCTAGCTACTTGCTCTTGCCAGTACCTAAATGAGCTGCTAACTATAATTTTGCTCACTCTGTCCATCCGTATCAACGATGGTTATTGATTGTTATTGATTGTTATTGATTGTTATTGATTGTTATTGACGATAACTATTGATGATAGCTAGTGACAGTAATTATGGATTATTGGCAGCTTGCTGTCGTTGCAATGCCGCATAGCCATCCAGACGCTTACGCTCAGTATCATTAAATAATTGCTGTTCAAGCTGATTGATTTGAATTTGCGCTTGGGCGGCATCGACACCTTGGATTAATAAGCGATTTTTTTGAGTTTCATACTGGGTGAAGCGTTGGTCAAAATTAGCGTCTTCTTGATCTACTTGTGCCAGCCTTTCTGCTGCTGGTGCGCCTACTAGCTCTCGGCGCATATTATATAACTCCTCGGGCGTTGCACCGCGAGCTTTCATCTGTTCAGTGCGAGTCATCAACTCGCTAATATTGGCTTGTTGCATGATATTGCTTTTAGTAGCATTCTCTGGCAATCGACTAATATAGTCCTGACGGGCAGCTTGTTTCTGTGCGTCAGACATTTGCTTATTTTGGTCAATTCTGACCATCTCTATACTATAACTATCGTAATCATCCTCTGCGCCAAAAAATGCTGTAATAGTTTGCTTATCAAAGTACTGCTGACGTAGATTAGCGATGTCTTGTTTTTGTTGGGCAACTGCGTTCAAATCTAGCTCACCACTTTTGGTCGCCTGTAATTGCAGATTGCCGTAGCGCTTCTCTATCTCAGGAAGTGCTTTAAGGTAAGCAACATATTGATTAAAAATAGTGACCGCTTGGCTAGCGGCAGGCTCTGGTGTGTGATGGCGAATATAACTCTCCACACGGGCAAATATAACCGCTTCCTCTTCCTCACCTAGGGCTGATAGAAAATAATCAAACAAACGCCGCAGACCTTCAGTGACGACCAACTGTTTATTTTCATCGATGATGATTTCACCATCAATCTGGGTACCCTTTAATGAGCGTGGTAAATTTTCTAATCCTGTGACAAATTGAGACTGGCTGGGTGGCGTTGTAGCTTTCACGACTTGTTCCGCAGCCAACTCAGTTGTCACTGATTCGTTAGTCTCATTATCGGAGACGGACGGTTTGATTGAAGCTGAATTTACATCATTACTAGGCTTGAACCACAAAATAACCGCCGCTGTGGCAATGATAACCACAGCGATGATAGCAATTGTTGCATAGGTTGGACGGCGGTTATTTGACATAAACGATATTTCTCAATTAATGAGCATTCTTGTTTTGTAGTTCAGCTTATAGGTTGGCGTTTTTCAGACGGTTTACCTGAGTACGATAGATAGATTTTGGCTCAGACTCTCCCCATGCCGTCAGACCCAAGACTTGATCAGCGGAATCCAAATGGTTCATTCTATAATTATCACGAATCACATAGCCAAGACGACTTGAGCAAGCAGATACCAATCCATCGTTAGACTCACCTGCAAACGGTACGCCCGTTGCGGCTAATAGATAATCGCTAGGATCAAGTGCGCTCGTTATTTGCCCAACGCCACTAAACGAATAGTATTTGATGCCATTGACCACCGTACTAGTCGGTTGACCACAGTAGTTTTTGGGCATTGCTGCAGGAAATTTGGCATTGAACTTAGCAGCACCATCGGTCGATAGAGCCACGAGCGCTTGCCAGCCATCTTGTTGTTGAATTTGATTGAAACTGATACCAGAACCAATATCTGTAAAGCCACCGATCAGATTAAACACGCCTGATACTAGCTGGGTGGTGACATTAGATGGCTGTCCAGAAGTATTATTTGGCTCAAGGACATCTTTAACAAAATCAGCGGTTTTTGATCCTTGCTCTGGGCTTGATACCGCGGTTACTGAAGCCACGTACTTTGGCGCGACGCCAGCGACATAACGGATATCTATACCGCCCTGACTGTGTCCAAACAAATTAACTTTAGACTCACCTGAAATCGCGGCAATGGTCTTGACCTGTTGTAGCAGTTGCTCACCTCGAACTTCGCTGTTATTGACCGCTGACGTTTTGGTGGTATATACCTCTGAGCCACCTTTCATCAAGTCTTCTGGAATACCGTTAAAATAGTCAATGACTCCAAATAGCGTTGTGAAGCCGCCAAGCCCGTGTGCTAAGACGACCGGATATTGAGTTTTAGTGTAACTAGAAGTGAAATATTTACTGTCCACCAACTTGCAACCGTTAGCATTGGCACAATTATAGTATTGTCCTGCAGCTTGAGCAGAAGTGGTTTGCATGGTCATTAGAAGCACACCAGCACTGATTGAACCCAGTATTGGTAACAATGTCTTTGGTGTGAGAGCTGCACGAATGTACAAAGAAAGCGTCATAACAACATCCTTGTTATCATTGATTTGGTTATTTTTACTGCACAACTACAGTAAAAATTGCTGCTAATTCCGTTAGCAGGCAAAATTACATTACTTATATATCCTGCAACATTCAACTAATTTGTCAAAATATGAATATATTAGTCTGACTAATGAGTCATATAAGCCCTTACCAAGCTGTAAAGCAATTATTTTCAATGATAATGATAGGTACACTATCACTTAACGTAAAAGTGTCACTAGTACGTTTATGGTATAATCTATCCACAATGAACCCATAATTATAAGATATACGATGATGACTAAAAAATCCCTTATCCAGTCTCCAGAAGCCATAGAAAAAATGCGTGTGGCCGGTAAACTCGCTAGTGATGTCCTTGTCATGCTCGACGAGCATGTCAAAGTGGGCGTCAGTACCGAAGCACTCAATCAGATCGCCCATGACTATATTGTTAATGTGCAGCAGGCTATCCCTGCCCCACTTAACTATAATGGTTTTCCAAAATCTATCTGTACCTCAGTCAACCATGTTGTCTGTCACGGTATCCCAACTGAAAGCAAGCTGCTAAAAGATGGGGATATTATCAACATCGATGTGACTGTTATCAAAGACGGTTACTATGGCGATACCTCAAAAATGTGGATCGTCGGCAACGGCTCTATCATGGCACAGCGTATTTGCAAAGTGGCGCAAGATGCCCTTTACGCAGGTATGAGCGTGGTCAAGAACGGTGCACGCCTAGGTGATGTTGGCGCTGCTATTCAGGCCGTTGTCGAGCCTGAGCGCTTTAGTATCGTTCGCGAGTTCTGTGGTCATGGTATCAGTGATGAATTCCACCACGAGCCACAAGTCATGCACTATGGCAAAAAAGGCACTGGTTTTGAGCTAAAAACAGGCATGACGTTTACCATCGAGCCTATGATTAACCAAGGCACGTGGCAGACTAAGATTTTACCTGATGAGTGGACGGCGATTACTAAAGACCGTAAATTGTCTGCTCAATGGGAGCACACCATGGTCGTAACAGACAATGGCTGTGAGGTATTTACCACTCGCCCCGAAGAAGATTTAAGTTTTTTGACGCAGTAGTACAATCAAAGATCGCTTAGGCGGTCTTTTTTTTGGTCTTTAATTAGGGCATATTGAGTATTGTGCTTATAGGCGCTTTGTCTTTATACTCAGATGACCTGATAACTTCTATTGATATATTTATCAGCACTTTTATTGATACATGCTATTCGTGACTTTTATTAGCCATCGTCATATTAGATGCCCAATAGCGCTCAGCTCAAACGTTCTATTTCTAAACTCTTAACTGGATAACACTCATGTTTAATTGTGATATCGCCTCTGTTGATTTGACGCCTTTACCGATACTACCAAGTGAGGTGGCGACAGACTCATCCCCACTGTCAGCCAAAAATGTGACAGACAAGAATCTACTTGGCATTCCTGAATGGTTGGCACAAATCAACGACGATATCAGCCGCTCACTAGAACGTGGTACTAATATTCGCCAACTGGTTGCAGCACGTGCTTGCGCTATCGACAGCCTATTGATTGCATTATTCAAATGGTTTGAGTTGGATAAGACTGATTTGGCGTTTTTTGCGACTGGTGGTTACGGGCGCGGTGAGCTATCGCTTTATTCAGACATCGATATTTTGCTACTGTCTCCTGGTGAAATAGGTGCTGATGCCAGTAGTAAAATTGACAAACTGGTCGCTCTACTATGGGATATAGGACTAGAGCCTGCGCTCTCTGTACGTAGTGTCAATGATGCGCTAGAGGCCGCGCTTGATCATACGATTGCCAGTGCTCAGCTAGAGGCTCGACTCCTAATTGGTAATGAAGCATTGCAAGACATGCCCGCTCAAATCGTCAATAAACAGTGGTCTCCGCGCGCATTTTTTGATGTAAAAATGGAAGAGTCCAAAGCGCGTTACTTGCAGCACAATGCCACCGAGTACAACCTTGAGCCCAATATCAAAACAGCGCCAGGTGGGCTACGTGATATCCATATCATCGGCTGGGTCACTAAGCGTTATTTTCGCGTGAGCAAGCTATATGATTTAGTTCAACAGAACTTTTTGACCGAAAAAGAATTTGATGAGTTAAGTTTTGCAGAAGGCTACTTATGGCAAATTCGTCATTACTTACATGTACTGACTGGCCGTAATGAAAACAAGCTGTTGTTTGATTATCAGCGTGAGATCGCTCAGCTAATGGGCTACGAGACCCAGCCTGATGACCAGCCTAATGCTGCGGTCGAACGGTTTATGCGCGACTATTATCGCTGTGCGATGCAGATATCAACACTGTCTGAGATGCTGACCAATCATTATTATGAAACGATCATAGAGCCGCAGCTGCCTGACGATGAACGTCCAAAAAAACAGCCTATAAATGCGCGATTCAATCGTATTGGCAACCAGATTGCCATTGCGCATCATCGAGTGTTTGCACAGCACCCAGAGTCTATCTTAGAGATGTTTTTATTGATGGGTCAGCACGGCATCGACAAAGTTCGTACCCATACTTTGCGCGCACTCAAAATTGCCGCACGCGGCATCGATCAGATATATAGAGACAATCCTACTCACAAAGCGTTGTTTTTATCGAATCTAAAAGAACAGAACTACTTGTTTCATCGTCTACGTACCATGAATCGCTATGGAGTATTAGGTAACTACATTCCTGCTTTTGCGCAAGTTACTGGCCTCATGCAATATGACTTGTTCCATCGTTATACAGTAGATGCGCATACCTTGTTTTTGATTAGAATCTTGCATCGATTTACAGATCCAGCCTTTCAAGAAGATTTTCCGCTAGTCAGCTCTATCTTTCAGCGTATCGAGCGTAAAGAGATTTTGGTACTGGCAGCGATGTTCCATGATATTGCTAAAGGCCGTGGCGGTGACCATAGTGAGCTTGGTCAAACTGAATCGATTGAGTTTTGTTTATCGCATGGTATGAGCTTGGCGGATGCGAACTTAGTAGGCTGGCTCACGCGCTATCACCTTCTTATGTCGATTACTGCACAGAAAAAAGATATCTCAGACCCTGAAGTGGTGACTATTTTCTCTGATCTCATCGGTAACGTGACTCATCTAAACCATCTGTATGTACTGACGGTGGCTGATATGAATGCGACCAACCCACAGCTATGGAATAGCTGGCGGGCAACCCTCATGAAACAGCTATACTCACAAACTCGGCGCATCTTGCGCGCTGATATCGATGCGCCCACTAATCGTCAAGATATGATTAGTGCCACACGCAAGCAAGCGTTGACGATGCTAGATAATGTCAACAACCAACATATGAATCGCGATGAAGTATTGCGTCTATGGGATGACTTGGGCGATGAGTATTTCTTGCGAGAAATTGCAGAAGATATCTTATGGCATACTGAAGCTATTTTGAATCACCCACCGATTGGATTGGCCTCTAATGCTGATAGTCCACCGTTGGTCGTTTTGCGTGAACATCGCGAATTGGCACTTGATGCAGTACAGGTATTTGTTTATACCCAAGATCAGATGAACCTATTTGCCGTTACCATGGCAGTGTTTGATCAGATGAATCTTGATGTTTTAGATGCACGTATTATCACAGCGACCCGTGACTTTGCTTTGGATTCTTATGTATTGCTAGATCCTAGTGGCACATTGCTGGTCGATGAGGAGAGCCAACAAGAGCTAAAACAACGCTTAATTGATTCGTTCAAAGACCCTACTGTACTTAAACTGACGAACAAGCGTATGCCGCGTCAATTAAGACACTTTGAAGTGAAAACGGTGATTAACTTTGAGTTCAATGAAGCATCAGGCCAGCACATCATGAGCTTAGAAACGCTTGATCAGCCAGGGCTATTGGCGCGAGTTGGGCAAGTTTTCTTGCAAGAGCAAATCGAAGTACATGCTGCGCGTATTACTACTCTAGGTGAGCGTGCTGAGGATATGTTTTATATCAGTGATCAAAACGATAAGCCACTCTCACCTGATAGACTGGAAGCATTAAAGGAAGCGCTATTAGCCAGTCTTACCGTTCAGAAAGAGCATAATAGCGTAATATATTTTTGATACGGCTAGATAGTTTTGGTTAGCCATTATTTTGAATATTAACTAGCAAAAGTAGTCTGATAGTCATCATAGAAGTACGTTTTATAACGTACTTCTATAAGTTATCTCGCTAGCATGTTCGTTCAATTCATCGTCAGCAAGATCTGGCGGCAAAACACCTACTTCAGGTGGCTGCTGCTCCATGATTAATCGTCCAGCATCGACTTCTTTTTGTAGCAGGCATTGCAAGCTTGCTAGGTGAAACTGTCCGTCTAGATAATCATCTAACGCTTCCAAAGAGATAGGCGACTTGGCATGTACATCAGGATATAGGCTATCCTCTGCCAGAATAATCATCTCATTGAGCGCCTCTTCGCGCATTAGCTCGTCGTTGTCTATTTTGCGCTGGAGTTTGTTTTCCAATTGGCCTTTAGCAGCAAGTGCGCTGACAAAAAATATGGTCTGTATCACAAATAAAGAGACGTATTGCCATAGCGGTAATGAGATACCGAATATATTATTGAGCAGCATCAAGGCCATTGCCACTACCACGTAGCCGACTAATTGCCACAACAGCCACATAATTAGGCTGTTTTCACCATACCAAAACATTTTCTTTTCTTGACGCTCGATCAGTTGCTGGCGCGCTTGCCACCAGCTCTGTTCACGCTCTTTGAGCAGCTTATACAGGTTAGAACGCTGCAAACTGTTATCAAGTTTTTCATCATTGATATCTTTAGCGATGAGATCATCATTATTTAGCACACTAGACATATCAAACTATCCTTAAAACGATCTACCACGTTTGTGATGTAGTCATTCTTTATTTTGTTATAGGTTATAAATTATGAAAGGTTCAAAAGACTTTTTGGCGACTACCTATTTGGTAGTCATACAATGAATAGCTTACGCTTGGTAAATACCTATTCACGATATAAGAAGAAAAGGACAAAAAATTAGAGAAGTGCTACACTGCTCTAATGTAAATTTTCTTTATAACTTTATTATTAATTGTCTATTATAGTTATCACACTTATGAATCACAACTTAAAGCATCTCCATCCTTATCCATTCGCAAAGATGGCAACCTTGCTTGCCGATAGCAAGCCTGCCAACGGTTACAGTGAAATAAAGCTCGGTATTGGTGAGCCAAAACATGAGCCTCCTGCATTTGTGCTGGACGTCCTACGCGAAAACTTGGACAAAATAAGTCGTTATCCAACAACAAACGGTATGTTTGAGCTGCGCCAAACCATCGCCCACTGGTTAGAGAAGCGGTTTTTTCTAAATCACGTCGATGCCAATACTCAAGTATTACCCGTGATGGGTACGCGTGAAGCGATTTTTAGCTTCGTACAAGCAGTCGTTGATCATGATGTAGCTGACAAAAAGAGCAATGCTCCAGCGTCTAACACATCGCCTACGGTTGTCATGCCCAACCCGTTTTATCAGATATATGAAGGCGCAGCGATACTGGCACAGGCAACACCTTACTTTGTCCCTTGTACATCAGATAATGACTACAAAGGTGACTATCGCGCGGTACCAAAAGACGTTTGGATGCGCACACAGCTCTTGTTTGTCTGTAGCCCAAACAATCCAACAGGCGCGGTCATGACAATGGATGATTGGGAATACCTCATTCGTCTGTCAGATCAGTACGGTTTTATTATTGCCAGTGACGAGTGTTATAGCGAACTGTATTTTGATACAGCTCCGATTGGATTGCTCCAAGCCTGTGCGGCCCTTGGTCGCCGTGATTTCAAAAACTGTATCGTGTTCCACTCTCTATCCAAACGTTCAAACCTACCGGGTTTGCGCTCTGGATTTGTGGCTGGTGATGCCAAAATTTTGCAGGCTTATTTGCAATATCGTACTTACCAAGGTTGTGCGATGCCGATACCACATCAGCTCGCCTCTATCGCTGCGTGGCAAGACGAAAAACACGTCGCTCATAATCGCGCGCTATACCAAGAAAAGTTTGCCCTATGGATGTCTGAGCTTGGGGAATTGCTAGAGTTACGTATGCCTGATGCTGGGTTTTACTTTTGGGTCAAAGTGCCTGAGCAGTTCGATGGTGATGATGAAATCTTTGTCAAAGCGCTGTATGAGCAAGCCAATATTCATGCATTGGCAGGACGTTATTTGTCACGTGAAGTTGATGGTCATAATCCTGGACAAGGTTATGTGCGTATCGCTCTGGTCGCGAGTGTCGATGAGAGCCGAGAAGCAATCAGTCGTATCCGCCAATTGTTAGGTGCTTAAAGCTAATTAGAAAAATCTAATGTAGCTGGAATAAATGTCGCAGTAGCAAAAAGCCTCCAATAACCACAATATAAATAGGGTTATTGGAGGCTTTTTGTTTTATTAATGCTATAGTAAAGTCTCTACCGAAAATATGCCATCAAGGATGATGCCGTGCCCCATCTTGACTTTAGCCAACCGCCCTTTGACGTACTGAGCTTAGCCGAGCGTCAAAGCATTAGAAAAAACACACAAATACGCTACCTTGCCAAAAACGAGAGCTTGCCTGCAGAAGAACTGCAATGTCTATATGTGGTCATCAAAGGGCAAATCGAGCAATCACTAGATGGTGAGTTTGTCGCGTCCTATGTAGGTAGCAATCATGCTGACGGTCTGAACAATAATGATTGGTTTGATAGCCGCCGCCTACCTGAATCACTTACCAAGGATAATCAGCTAGAGCATGAAAGTACACCTATACAGCCCTATCAATTCCGCGCCAATGAAGAAACGTTACTGCTCCAAGTCTCTGGCACTGCTATCGATA
This sequence comes from Psychrobacter sp. MES7-P7E, assembly GCF_002863645.1. Classification (NCBI taxonomy): domain Bacteria; kingdom Pseudomonadati; phylum Pseudomonadota; class Gammaproteobacteria; order Moraxellales; family Moraxellaceae; genus Psychrobacter; species Psychrobacter sp. MES7-P7E. Next base: position 20,954 of record NZ_PJBU01000109.1, read on the forward strand.
AAATCAGCGCGCAAAATCATCTGGTACGCCAAATGCTATCAGACAAGTTGCCTGAACGATTAAAAGCATTGCGCCAGCGACGTCATAATAGAACGCTAGAGCCTGCCAGCTACACCAACCAACAAGAAGTACAGCAGATCATGCTACAACCAGTGATAGATATTCATCTGTTGCCAGTGCATATCGTCGATGCCAATGACAGCTTGTACGAAGCGGCCCGCATCATGACCAAAGCTGGATTAAAACATGTACTGGTCCAACCGCTACATGGCTTAAGTGGCTCACAAACAGCGCAACATGAGACAAGATTACTTTTAGGGATTTTGACCGATACTGATATCTGCCGCGCGGTGAGTGACAGACAAGATCCAGCTATCACCCCTTGCCAGCGCTATGCAAATTTTAATCTACGTACGATCAAAGCCAGTGATGAGATTGGCGATGCGCTGCTGACCATGACTCGCTATCGTATTCATAGGCTGCCAGTCATTGATAAGAGTGGCGATGTCGTCGGTGTGCTTGGGCAAAGTGATATGCTCGCGCACATTGGCCATCACTCACAGCTGATTAGTATTCAAATCGAACAGGCACAAGATCTATCGAGCCTAGATACTGCTGTTGAGCTGATCGGTCGCTATATTCGTGCACAGCATCATAATGGTGTCAAAATCGGCAATATCAGTCGTATGGTACAGACGCTAAATGCGCAGGTATTTACCAAACTATGGCAGCTAATCGTACCTGATGAAGTGATGGCCAATACTTGCCTAATCGTTATGGGTTCAGAAGGGCGCGGTGAGCAAATCATGCGTACCGATCAAGACAATGCGCTCATCATTCGTGATGGCTATACGCATCCTGACCTAGCACAGTTCGCTGATACTTTTAATAGCCATTTAGCAACGCTTGGCTACCCACTGTGTGATGGTAATATCATGATGACCAATCCTATGTGGCGACAACCGCTCAAGCAATTCACTGCGCAAATTGGCCTATGGTTTAGGAACTCTGACCCGATGCATGGTATTTACTTGTCTGCGATACTAGATGGTGAATACGTCTGCGGCGATGAGTCACTGCTCACACAAGTACGTCAGCACTTAGAACTTGCTCATCAACAAGCAGATCCTATGTTTGTCAGGCAGTTTGCACGGGCAGCGCTACAGTTTGGCGATGTTAATCAATGGTGGCAGAAGTTTGTACCTTTACTAGGTGGTAAATCAGCATCATCCGATATTGACCTAAAAAAAGCTGGTATCTTTCCCTTGGTTCATGGTATCCGCACTTTAGCATTAGAAAACAATGTGCTCGATGTGCCTAGTACCAAGGCGCGTTTAAAGGCTCTGGTACAGGTTGATGCTATGACTCAAGAACGTGCCGATACTTTACTAGAAGCGCTAGAGTTTTTTATGGCGCAGCGCTTATCTGTGGCCCTCTCAACCGACGATAAGCATGCACGGCAAGTAGATCCAACGACTTTGACCGCACTTGAACGCGACCTGCTCAAAGAGTGTCTGGCCGTGGTCAAAAGCTTTAAAAATCAGTTGCGTCAACACTATCAACTAGAAATCGCATAAATGTGGCAGTCTTAATATAGAGACTTCATAAATAGAGAAATTTTATAAATACAAAAATAATATATAGATGAGCGATTAATATGAGCTGGTTACAGCAGTTATCTTGTGCTTGGCAAAAGACGCAATTGCAGCGTCCAGAGCTGGCCTCAATGTTTACGACACCTTCGGCTGAGCAGTGGGTGGCGATTGATTGCGAGATGACAGGGCTGAACCCCAAGAAGCATCACCTGCTGTCTGTAGCAGTGATACATATTAATGGCAATACCATCGACACAGGTAATGGTATGCATTTGGTTTGCAGTCCTCCTGTAATGCCAGACCGCGACACTATTGTCATCCATGGCCTACGTACCGCCGACGTTGAACATGGCATGAGTTACGATGACATGTTGGCACTACTACTACCATTCATAGGTAATCGACCAATCGTTGGATTCTGTACACAGCTAGACATGGCTTTTTTGAATCCTTTGGTTAAACGCTATATGGGAACCCCGCTACCAAACGAAGTCATAGATTTGCGTCATCTGTACAGTCGGCGTATCAGTGGTCACACACAAGGGCTTTCTGGCCAAGCCCAACATCTGACTCGCATATTAGCCCATTACAATATTCCTGAACTGGGCGCGCATGATGCTTATAACGATGCTGTTATGACGGCGATGGCTTTTTTACATGTGCGTTAGCAGCAAGTCATGCTCTCAGTTCAATCTATAGTTAGCGTTAGTTATCTAAATAAGGGCGTCATTATCGCTAGGGCGTGTCCTCATTTTGAAAATGGTGATAAAAATGAAGTAAATGGTAGTCAAACAAGGAAAGGAGTACAGATAATATCGAGATATTAGCCAGCTACTTGACGCAGTTTGGCAAAGATTTAGCCATTTTTAGCCCATTTAAATTTTATTGTTCAGATTGATGACACGCCCTAAAATTGTGCTGCTGGCATCGTGCGCGAAAACAGCAACTCATGTTACCATAGGCTGTTTTTGCCACCTGATGAAAGATGCTCATGCGATACCCTTCTAAACGCCGTCATTACTCTACTGCTGCAACCAAAATTGATACGCTTTGTCGTCATTTGCGACCGCTGAACCAACCTAGTAAACGTCTATCTAGGTTAGCGTTATTGGCAGCAGTTATAGTAGCGCCAATACATGCTCAAGCCGTGTTACCAGCAGCCATTCAAAAAGCCTTGGCACGTGCCGATTTGACAGAAGCGGATATCAGTATCGTTATTACACCTGTAGGTGACAAGACTGCCAGCCGTCTGCCTGCTCCTATTCAAGTCATTGATAGTGATGAACCTGACAGCCAATCTGCAACTACTATAGTATCTGAGCATCCAGTTACGAACGCCTCTACGGATACAAGTACCAGCGACCCGAGCCACCAGAACGTCTTAATTACCATAGAGCAGCGCACTATTGAGAAGCACGAGCGAAAGATACATACCTATACCGATGACCCTTATACTTATCAGAGCGTAGAGAGCATTCCAACGGTTATTCCTGACGAACCTCAGCATACGCTTGATCAGAATGCCAAGGCCCAAGATACTGAGAGCAATAATAAAGCCTCTATAAAGATTTCATTTTCGCCTTTGCTAGATCACCAGTCTGACATCCCTCGTACGCCTGCAAGCACCATGAAACTCGTGCCTAGCTTTATCGCTTTGGACACTTTAGGGGCAGATTTTGTGTGGCATACACGGGTTTATCACACAGGTATTGTCATCGGCAACCGTCTACATGGTGACTTGATTATTCAAGGTAGTGGCGACCCAAAAATGACCCACGAGCGTTTAAAGCAGTTACTGTATAAAGTGCAAGCATCCGGTATTCGTCATATCGATGGTGACATCATCATCGACAGCGCAGTTTTTAACAATGTTAGTAAAGATCCTGCCGCCTTTGACAACTCACCTCTACGCCCTTATAACGCCAGCCCTGATGGGTTTTTGGTTAACTTTAGCACCATTGGTATCAAAACTTACCCTCAAGATAATGGCCAAGCAAGTGTGACCTATAAGCCGCGGTTAGCCAACTATCAGCTGCCTGCTACAATCAATACCCGTGCAGCCAGTTGTGGGCAAGCAAGCTATAGCCTAGCGCCGCAGTGGCAAAACACGCAGCTCGTATTAAATGCCAGTCTGCCAGAGAGCTGCGGTGAGCATGTCTTTTACGTGGCATATCCTAATGCCAAAGAGTTTGCCGCACACGTCATCGCTGCCAAATGGCAAGCGTTGGGGAATACTTTGAGTGGGCAGGTCATCTCACAAGAAACCCCTTACGATATGACCAAGACGACAAAACGAGCGCACGGCCTTACGGCTATCGCGATGTCTCCTCTACCTATGGTCAGCTATCCGTCGTTGAATTTAACCGAGCAGATTCATGACATTAACCACTTCTCAAACAATGTCATGGCTGAGCAAGTCGCGCTATCTATAGGCGCTTACGATAAAGGAAGGCTGACTCATTCAATACCTTCTAGTACAACTGCGACTAGTCCAAGCAGTCATGAAGCCAGTGCTAGTAACGAGATGGATAACAAAGTAGCGGCTGTTAAATCTAGTGGCAAAAAGTCTGATAGCTTATATCAGTTTGGTAAACCTGCTACGACAGACTATCCAGCAGCCTTACAAACCATCAATCAATGGTGGCAAACCAATCTCAGTACACCACCGCCTCACTTGACCAATGGCTCAGGACTCTGCCGTGAGTGTACTATCACTGCCGCCAACCTAAGCGAGCTACTGACTTACGCTTATAGTCGACCAAATTTCGAAGCCTATGTCGACTCGTTAGGGGTCGCTGGGGTTAGTGGTACTATTGCCGCCCATAGCGATCGCTTGCCTGAATCAACAGCCACTGGCCGCGCATGGATAAAAACTGGCACGTTAAATAACGTCACTTCAATGGCAGGTTATGTCAAAGGACTGTCAGGACAGGATTACGTTGTCGTTGGTATAATTAATACTAATCAAGCATTAAATCCTTATGCAGCGCATCCTGTGTTAGATGCCATGCTCGACTGGACGGCACAGCGCTGATTTTAACGCTTTAAGACGTTGTATCATCCATACTCTATTTTTTACCTTTATAAAGGTTAGCTTATGTTACGCCAGACAACCAGTCTCAACAAACCTCAGACGCTTACACAAGTGCAGCCTAAACTGGCTCGATATATTGGTTTTTTTGCGATTGGATACACGCTTGCCAGTACCATATTTATGATGATACAGACCAAGCTTGCGCTCAATCCACAATTGGTCATGGTGGTTTCTATTATCGTGGGTGCTTATATCGCTGTCAGTAAATTTATCAAACATCAGAAGCGAGCATTAGCGCGAGATGAGATTAATAAATTGATGTTAGGTGGGGTTGTGACTGTCTGGATGCTGACTGTCATTTATTTTTCAGCCATCTGGTTTTGGCTGTTTGATACGATAAGCCGTGAGGTATTGTTTGAGATGGCGATGCAGCGTCCACTGCCCCTGCTTTCATCACTAATGCTAATGCTGGTTCTCACTCTAGTCAGTGCGCGAATCAGTCTATGGTCTATCAATCGATTATTAGACCCTATACGCAAATCAACGTAAGTACAAACCATCATCTACAAGGTGCTACAAAGTTTTCCCCTGCTAATGCGTAAAATCCGTTAGGCTAAGTTTAGGGCGTGTCATTATTTTAAGAATAGTATTAAAAATGAGACAAAGTAAGATGCGCCCTAGTAAGTAGTATTTTAGCGATGACTTGTTTTACCTTTATAATAGGAGCGAACATTATGGACATGATCTTTTTTGATAACATAGACAAGCTTGGTCGTATTGTTTTGACGACTGTTATGGTTTACGTGTTGATCGTGACAGTCACCAAAGTCTCTGGCAAACGCTCAACGTCACAGCTCAACAACTTCGATTGGATCGTTACGGTCATGATCGGCTCGTTGGGTGCCAGTACGATTTTGCTCAAAGACATTCCCTTTGTTGAAGGGGTGTCTTCTATTTTAGTATTGTACCTATTGCAATTTGTGGTTACCAAATATGCGTCTGTTTCACCGCAATTTAGTAACTTTATTTTATCAGAGCCGCGTATCGTTTTTTATCAAGGGCAATTTTTGCCAGATGCCATGCGTGATGAGCGTTTGACGCGTCAAGAAATCGAATGTGCCATGCGTTCTGAAGGGATTAATAGTTTTGATGATGTCGAAGCTATTGTTTTTGAGTCTGATGCAAAATTGACTGTCATTCCAAAGCCAAGCCAAGCGGACGATCAAAGCGCAAGTAGCAACGTATCAGAGACGATTAACCCTCTGATGTAAATTGCAGACAATGAAGAACGAGCGATACAACTATTAAGAGCACGCCCTAGTAAGCGTGAATTCAATTATCGAGATGGTAAGCATTATGAAAGTAAGGATTTTGACCGTTGGCAATAAAATGCCTAGCTGGGTACAGACGGGTTTTGACGAGTATTACAAACGCATTCAACCGATGCTAAGCACAGAAATTGTCGAAATTGCGGCAGCCAAGCGGGCAAAAAACCCTTCAGATGCTAATTTGGCACAGTACCGTGAGCAGGAAGGTCAGGCTATATTAGCCGCTCATAATGCATCAAGCCGAGAGCAATTGTGGGTATTAGATGTCAAAGGCAAGATGATTTCGACAGAAGGACTGGCTGATAAGCTCTCTGATGGCATGCTGCAAGGCGATGATATTGCCTTGGTCATCGGCGGTGCAGATGGTGTCTCGCCAGAAGTATTGGCAAAGGCTGATGCAAAGTTATCACTATCAGCACTGACATTGCCACATCCGCTAGTACGCGTCGTACTTATGGAACAATTGTATCGCGCGATGAGTATCAACAATAACCACCCTTATCACCGTGGTAATTAAATAAAATACTAATCTATTTTTTGATTCAAAACATCAACCCTAAAATAGATTGAAATACTGGCGCACGCCCTAATAAATGCAACATGAAATATCCAAAATGTGCGACACCCAACGCCTCTAAGCCCTCTCATCAACGTGATGACCATCATAGTGTGCAGACGCCTATCACAGCGGCTGCCGCATGGGAAAATACGTCTGATGTAGCGACGAATACATCTAAGCTACCAGCGCTCTTTATCTCGCATGGCGCGCCTACGCTTGCAATTGAGCAGTCTGCGACGACCAGTGCACTGGCACGTATCGGTCAAAACTTACCTAAGCCACGTGCCATCGTCATTATGTCAGCGCATTGGCAGTCAGCAAAGCTAGAGATTAGTAGTAATCCACAGCCAAAGACGTGGCATGATTTTTCAGGATTTTCGCCTGAACTTTACGACATTCAGTATCCTGCTATAGGTCAGCCAGCACTGGCTGAGACACTTACACAGCAGCTGACCGCACGTGGCATTACTTGTAGTGTCAATCCAGTACGTGCCTGTGACCATGGTGTGTGGGCGCCGCTCAGACATCTGTACCCAGAAGCCGATGTGCCTATCGTACAGATATCACTGCCGCAGCATTATGACAGTATCGCCTGCTATCAGTTAGGCGCGCAGTTGGCACATCTGCGTGATGAGCAAATCCTCGTCATTGGCTCAGGTAACATTACGCACAATTTACAAGCATTGCGTTGGGAAGCCGACAGCATCGATCAAGCAGCCAAAACGTTTAAGCAATGGTTGTTGCAGCAGCTCAAAATAGACATTCCCACGGCGCTCGATTGGCAGCAGTACCCAGACTACAAGGACATTCATCCAAGTGATGAGCACTTGCTACCACTGTTTTTTGCACTAGGTACTGGTCAGCGTGTCTCTGTCGTTCATCAAAGTATGGCTCATCATAGTTTGGGTATGGATATTTACCGCTTTGATTGAGTGCTATCAATCCAAACCATAGATCTCAATCCTACTTCTCAAAAGCGTGTTTGGTAAATAAACCTGCACGCTCCATCTCGCCCGCCACGCTGAATAATGTCGCTTCATCATTCATGCGCCCGATTAATTGCATACCAATCGGTAAGCCTTCTTTACTCATACCAAGGGGTACTGACATCGCGGGTAATCCTGTAACATTACCCAATAACGTAAAGCCCATCTTACCTAATACAGGTGCACTGAGCTTTTCAATCATGCCTGAGCTAAAGGCATATCTACCCATATTAAAGCCCTTGTTAAGCACCTCGGCGCTACGCATCATCATCTCATCCATACGGCTAGGCGGTAGTACACCATGCTTTACCGCAGGCGTGGGCACAGTCGGGCACAAAATCATATCGTAGTCTTCTAGTAATAGCCCCGTCTGATACTGGCTATAATGCCAGCCATGTTTGGCATGTGCCAAATCAACCGCTGATAGCGAACGCCCAAGCAGTGCCATATTATAAGTTTGTGGCTCTAGGTTTTTGATGTGGTCAGTACCAAACTCACGCTCGATATTATCAATCGTAAAAGCCGTATGCGCGCAGACCACAACGATAAAGTCATGCCAAAACTGCTCGATATTGATGTTTGGCTCGGCTGGTACTACTTCATGACCCATAGACTCTAATTGCTTAGCCGTTTGATCAAGTACCGCCAGCACCTCTTTGTCCACTGTCGTATTGGCTATCAAAGGCTGCTGATGCAAAGCGATTTTTAGCTTTCGCGGTGCACGCATTGCCGCTTGCAGAAAGGTGCCGTTTGGCGGAGCTATAATGTAAGGGGCGCCAATCTCTGCTCCACTAGTTGCATCTAGCATCGCTGCACTATCGCGCACTGAGCGCGTAATCACATGGTCAGCCACGGCCCCCTCCCAGCCTTCACCAAGATTAGGGCCCATTGGATTACGTCCACGGCTTGGCTTTAACCCAAACGTACCGCACCAAGCAGATGGGAAACGTATGGAGCCGCCACCATCACCGCCGCCTGCCATCGGGACAATACCGCTCGCAACTGCTGCTGCACTACCTCCTGACGAGCCGCCAGAGCTGTAGCCTTTTTTAAAAGGATTATGAGTAGCACCATGCGCTTTTGGCTCAGTGGTGATAATCAAACCAAACTCAGGAGTATTAGTCTTGCCAAAAGTATTAACGCCTGTCGCTTTCATCCGTTTGACGATTTCACTGTCTTTTTCTGAAATAATATTGACACTGCGACTGCCCATCGTAATCGGCTCGTCGGCGAAGCTAAATGATAAATCTTTTAGCAAATACGGCACGCCAGTAAATACACCTGAAGGCAAACCCGCCTGCGCAGCATTGTAAGCACGCTCATCAAATCGATGCACAATGGCATTTAGCTTAGGGTTGATTTGATTGGCTTGATGGACAGCAGCGTCTAGCAATTCCTTTGCACTGACCTCACCTGAGTTGACCAATGCTGCTAAGGCGAGACCATCATACTGAGTATATTCTTTAAACATAACTAACCTTCCCTAGTTTGATAGTGTTTAATAAGATTAAATTTTACATTCTTAATTATAGTTACACATAAAAAAAGTCAAACAACTTTGCTCGACTTTTCTATTATTCAAAAATTTATTTCAATTCGAACTGAACAAACCTATTCCACTCTTCAATTGCATTGTTTATAGATTTTTGATGATTTTTAATTCCCTGGTTTTGTTCTTCAACAAAGTCGTTAATACAAATTTGATATTTATTAACGTCATCGACAAACCTATTGTACTGGGCTTCGGATGTAAAATTGTAGGGCTTACTAGGCTTAGAGCAGTACATATGCTTTTGGAACGTATCAGCAAACGCTATATCGTAGATACCTAAAGACATAATGATAATAATGGATACCAATTTCTTCATAAAACCTTCCTATATATTCAGCAGGTGCAGTTAATACTTTTGATACTTATTCTAATATGAACAATTAAAGATAACTAATTAAAACCAGTTTTTAAGGATAGTATTTATCTACATCAATAGTTCACGCTTACCACTTTTGCCCATAGAGCTGACCAATCCAGCTTCTTCCATAGAATCGACAATACGCGCTGCACGGTTGTAGCCGATGCTGAATTTACGCTGAATGCTTGAGGCAGACACTTTACGTGTTTCCATGATAAAGGCCACGGCATCATTATATAAATCATCATCTTCACCAGAAGCATTGGCTGTACTACCACCGCCCGGGCTAGACAATTCAAAATTGCCTGCCATATTGTCAATATAATCAGGGGCGCCGCGCTCACGCCAAGCGTCACAGACACGGTTAACTTCTTCGTCACTGACATAAGCACCATGCACACGATCTGGCTCAATTTGCCCTGGCCCTAAGAACAACATATCGCCGTTACCTAGCATATCCTCAGCACCGCCACTATCCAAAATCGTACGTGAATCGACTTTTGAGTTGACTCGTAGTGCTGCACGCACTGGGATGTTGGCTTTAATCAAACCTGTAATGACATCGACGGACGGACGCTGAGTCGCTAGCATTAAATGAATACCTGCAGCACGCGATTTTTGCGCCAAACGTGTGATGAGCTCTTCGGCTTGTTTACCGACCTGCATAATCATATCGGCGAACTCATCCGCGACAATGACAATCATGGGTAAGGTTTTTAACTTGGGTGCTTGGCTAATACTTACGCTGTCATTCGGTCGCCATAGAGGATCGAGCATTGGATTGCCTGATTTCTCCGCCGCGATGACCTTCTTATTAAACTCATTGAGCTTACGAACCTTTAGCAAGCTCATTAGCTGATAGCGACGTTCCATCTCGGCCACACACCATGACAAGCTACTAGCCGCTTCCGTCATATCGGTGACTACTGGCGTTAGCAAATGCGGAATATCATTATAGTTAGCAAGCTCAAGCTGCTTTGGATCAATCAAGATAAGACGTAGCTCATTGGGTGTATATTTAAGTAGCATCGATAGTAGCATCGAGTTGACCAATACTGATTTACCAGAGCCTGTGGTACCAGCGACTAGCATATGCGGCGCACGCGCAAGGTCGGTAATGATTGGGTTACCACCGATGTCTTTGCCCATCGCCATGCTAATCTGCGCTTTAGGATCTTTGAACGTTTCGGTATTGAGCAGTTCAATCAAGCGTACCATTTCACGTTTCTTGTTAGGTACTTCGATACCGATGTAAGGCTTGCCTGGAATCACTTCTACCACACGCAAAGATGCCATCGATAGTGAACGCGCTAAATCACGCGAGATACCTGTGACTTTACTAGCCTTCACCCCAGCAGCCAGCTCTACTTCAAAACGGGTGACAACAGGGCCAGGAATAGCATTAACCACAGAAGCCTTTACATTAAATTCTTGTAGCTTAATTTCTAACAACTCAGACAGTTTTTCAAGCTCAGCCACAGTGTAGCTAGGCTTGCGGTCAGGATCAGGCTTATCCAATATAGACACTTCTGGAATAGGCGTCAGGCTGCTGCGATAAGCTGCCGTTTGCATCGAGCGCGACTTTTGACTGAAGGCTGCGTCATCACTAATGTGCGGCATGACCGGTACATTGGTGTCGTCATCACTGTCATCCTCTGGCATCATATCAGTGATATGGTTGCTACTATCGCCCTCTGGGACAGCAAAGCTAACAGATGGTTGCACGGACGCTTTCGGCTCAGGCTGTACATTTGAGACTGGGCTAGTCACTTCCACCGTTGGCGCTGCTTTTGGATTGGCAGGAGGCGTATTAGTTGGTGTCATGTCTGAAACATCTGACAATGCAGGCTGAGTCTCTACTGTTACCGGAGCGACTTCAGGCTCAGAGACTATTGACGCCTTATTAGTCTGTGGCAACTCTGCAGGCATATCAGACTGCTGATTGGTTAAATCCTGTGCAAAGCTAATAGGCTCTTCTACGATAGGTTCTGGAGTCTTCTCTGGTACGATTAGCTCAGCTGCTACGGTTTCCTGAACAGGCTTAGAGTCTTCATACTTTTCTACAACAGATTCTGTAGGTTCTGATATATCAGCATGCTCTGCCAACCATGCTTCTGCCAACTTATCTACTTCTGCAGTCTCATTTGTCGCAGAGATTTTAGGCTCAGCAGGTTCAATGAGTGGCTGACTGGCTAAATCGCTATGCACTGACTCAAAAATTGATGACTGAGCTAATGATTCTTTATCATGTATATCTGGTTGAGCAACCGATTCCGTCGTGGTAGTTACTGCAGTAGCAGGTACTGCTTTCTCTAACGATGCTGTGGTACTAGTACCCGTTTGGGAATAGTTGGGTACAGGCATAGCCGAGCTGTCCATGCCACTAGCACTGTAAGCTATCTGCTCACTTGCTAGTAAGTCATCGACCGTACTGGCATCATTCCACGCAAAGCTCGGCTCAACTTTGCGAGTAACAGGTGCAGTCAAGTTTGAAACTAATGGCTGGACTGCATTGTTGGCTGTATTATCAGTAGAGTTATTAAGCGAGCCTGTATTGATATCTACCTGCTCACCTTTTGAGCTATTAGGTGTCGCCACTGCTTTTGCTGCAATGACAGAGGCTTTGACACTATCTGCCAATCCTGATGTTGCCAAAAAGTCTGACAAGACACTACCGAAACGTCCGCTACTGCTGACGTCTTGAGTACCGCTAGTATTTTCCGCAGACTGTAACTCAAGTGGCAGCTGCTCATGCTCTACTTTTTTATCTACCGACTCATCTAATTTCTGGCTATCATCTTGTGATGCAATGCTCGGTTCAGTAACTTCAATAGCATCCTGACTTTTTACACCTGAACCAAGCCACGACAGCGCACGAACCTTTTGATATATCGTCATCCAATGGATATTAAAGGCAAACGTAGCGGTAATCACAACGAATACTGCTAAGAAAACCACACTCCCCCACTGCGATAGCAGCTGTGCCAAACGCGCCTGTAACTCTAGCCCGATGATACCACCAGCGACGCCTTCGAGGCCGATTGCGTCAGGGTTTGTGACTTGCTGAACTAGAGAGACCAATTGTGCAAATAATGCGCTAGCACTTAATAGCAAAAACACATAAGCGACCAATCGCATGAGCCAAAACGTTGGCTTGTTTTCCCACCAAATTAAGATAGATTCATAAACCACAAATGCCAAAAACCACCAAGCACCAAACCCAAAAAAGCTATAAAGCAAATCGGACAACCATGCGCCTGCCTCGCCGCCCATGTTATTAATCGTGGTCATATCACTACTGATGTGCGACCAGCTAGGATCGTTGCCTGTATAGGTCATCAAAATGACAAACAGATAAACGGCCAGTATTAACCCAAGGAGGGTAAACATTCCCTTTTTTAAATACTCAATAAGCGGTGCTGATATCACGTAAGATCTGCCTTGTTATTAATACTAAATGGTCGCCAATGCATGACTAAGCCTAATCATGCTGACATAAAGTGTTGACATAAATGTACCGAGCGAAGTGTTTGTTTGGCATATACCAATTATAGAACCCTGCAACAACCGTTATCGCTTGGCTCCTACTACACTTGGCATAACTTCTTATAATAACAAATACATAGGTGCAGTGGCGACAGTCTTATCAAGAAAGCGTGTAAGAAAGTAAATCAGTAGACAATTTGCGCAAGAAAACAGCTGGTTAGCGAAACACGAGTGGCAAAATATGGCTAACTGTATTGCCTAAATTCTATAAAATACACATAATTTTTCGCACTTATATTCCAAAGCTATTTATTCTTTGATTCTAATGATACCTGTGTTTGTTTTAGCAAACTTGCACTTTGTGCGCTGTGCCCTTATGTTATTATCACACAGCAATTAGAAGAAGCATATTCGTAGTCATTTTTGATATTCCTCTTTTATTATATTTATAACTTACATTTTTAATTCGTATATTTAGCAAGGAACAACTCATGGCAACTGACACTACTGCTCCACGTCACGAAAAGCTCATTATTTTAGGCTCAGGCCCTGCTGGCTACTCTGCCGCAGTTTATGCAGCACGCGCTAATCTTAAGCCAGTTATGGTCACTGGTATGGAAGTCGGTGGACAATTAACCACCACTACCGAAGTCGACAACTGGCCAGGCGATGCACATGATTTGACAGGTCCTGCATTAATGGAACGGATGAAAGCGCATGCTGAGCGTTTCGGTACTGAATTGGTCTACGATCATATCAACGAAGTAAACCTAAACGAGCGTCCTTTTCAATTGACAGGTAACAACGGTAGCTATACTTGTGATGCGCTCATTATCTCAACTGGTGCCTCTGCACAGTACTTGGGACTAGAATCAGAGACTAAGTTCAGAGGGCTTGGTGTATCAGCCTGTGCCACTTGTGATGGTTTCTTCTATAAAAACCAAAAAGTTGCGGTGATTGGTGGTGGTAATACAGCGGTTGAGGAAGCTTTGTACTTATCTAATATTGCGTCTGAAGTGACCTTAGTGCATCGCCGTGACAGCCTACGCTCTGAAAAAATTCTGCAAGACAAGCTATTTGAAAAAGCTAAAAATGGTAATGTCAAAATCGAATGGAACCATCAAGTAAAAGAAGTGGTCGGTGATGATATGGGCGTCAATGGCGTCGTCATCGAATCGATGATTGATGGCAGCACCAAACAATTAGATACAATGGGTATGTTTGTCGCTATTGGTCATAAGCCAAACACTGACTTGTTCAAAGGTCAATTAGACATGAAGGATGGCTACCTGATCGTTAATAGTGGCTTGAATGGTAATGCCACTCAGACCAGTATTGAAGGTGTGTTTGCCGCAGGTGACGTAGCCGATCACGTCTACCGTCAAGCCATCACTTCTGCTGGTACAGGCTGTATGGCTGCGCTGGATGCTGAAAAGTACTTGGATGCACTGGGCGAAACCGTCGCTCGTGATCACACTTACGATTCAACCTTAACTGCAGATAAAGAAGCCTAAATGGGCAACTTTACTCAACAGCACGATAAACACATCACGCCTGAGACTTTAAAAAGTCTTGGGCGTTATGACTTTCCTGATCCCATTTCTATCGATCCTGATGGCATTGGCATCGTCGCTATGGGCGGTGATCTGGCACCCGAAACGCTGATATCAGCCTATGCTCAAGGGCTGTTTCCTTGGTCTAACGAAGATGAGCCTATTGCTTGGTGGTGTCCCGAGCCGCGTTGTGTGATCATCCCATCTGCCTATCAACCGAGTAAGTCTCTACGTAAGCAAGCAAATCGCGAACGTTGGCAAGTGACGCTTAATCAAGCTTTTGACGATGTCATACATTCCTGTAGCTTACCACGTAGCGATAGCCTTAATGACAATCAGCCTGAAGGCGAGCATACTTGGATTCATGATGAGATGATCGAAGCTTATACCAAATTGCATGCGCAAGGCTTTGCTCATAGCATTGAAGTTTGGGACGAAGCAGGTCAACTGATTGGCGGATTATACGGGTTAAAAATAAACGGCATCTATTTTGGTGAATCAATGTTTCATCGAGCATCTAATGCGTCAAAGCTAGCGTTTTGGGGTCTGATGCGCTTATGTGAACAAAGTAATGTCGCACTCGTCGACTGTCAGCTACCGAACGATCATTTGATGAGCTTAGGTGCCACTACTTTACCGCGTACTGACTTTTTGACTCAGTTAGACAACCTGATAGGCAGCCAGTCTGCGCTATGGCAAAAGCACTCTCATAAACCGTTAGCTGTATCTTTACTGGATAGCGAATCGCCGTGGCAACTAGAGTTATGATTATCATAACGAAAAAATAAGAGGTTATTATGGCACTTGATACATCGTTTCTATTGATTGGAGAGCTAGCAGCAAAAGCCAATACGACCAAAGATACGGTTCGCCATTACGAGCAATTAGGCCTACTAAAATCTCGCAAGCGTCAGGCAGGCTCACGCCTATATACCGAATTTCATCCAGAATGTATCGAACGCATAGAGCTAATCAAAAGCGCACAAGCTATTGGCTTCACCCTTACCGAAATTAAAAACAGCTTAAACGATTACTATGATGGGCAATTGGATATTGATTTGCAGCTCATGCTGACTCAGCAAAAGCTAGAACAAGTCAGAAAACAGCAAGCCAATATAAGCGTGATGGTAGAGTTATTGAGCGAGCGTATAGATGTTCTCGCACGGATGAAAGCAGACAGCAATTATCAATTAGATACTAATATCTGTAAGAAGAAAATACCATCAAGTTAAACACGATAACGTTGGTTGAGATAAATAATTTATCTTTAAAGAAACTACGCTTATAACTCCTAATGAGAATTTACTCTCTTCACTCACCATAGACATGTTGCATAATGAGTGCATCAACTGCGGACTGATTCGGTGACTTATAATAGCCTTTGCGTCTATGAATGGCTGCAAATGCTTGCTTTTCATATAACGCTATCGCAGCATGATTGTCTGCTCGTACTTCTAACAACAAATTTTCCACCTGATTACTCTGCAATACTTCATGCAACTTATCAATAATTTGTGAAGCAATGCCTTGTCGTTGATAATCAGGATGCGTGCCAATACGCAAAATCTCTGCTTGCTCAAAAATCACTTGATAGAGGCAGTAGCCAATGACTTTATTATTATCGGCTTTATCTTCTTGTTTATAAACTATGAGCATATGCATACTATCTTGCGCGAGCATCTCAGCCAACGTCTGCTCAGTCCATGTGTCGTGCGGCTGTACGAGCGCTTCGATATTTGCAACGGCTTGAAGCGCTTGTTGCCGCTCTGATGTATTGATTGCTAATTTCTTTATAATAAACACCGCTTCTTCCTTTATTTTTCTTATGCAATAAATGCTATCTTATCGTCATTTTTATAATTACTCAGAAATGACATTATTTATGTCATAAATACCCGCTTTCGCGCCTCATATTTAACACTATCTTAGGTATTTCTTTTAATATTGCCAAAATTTTTGTAGAAAACATAAAAAAACTGCTTAGTCCTTATACTTAAGGATTAAGCAGTTCGACAGTATTTGAGCTTCAGCATTCAAGTATTTATCGACGCCTGATGATACCAGTCAAACGTCAATGCACTTAAGAATTGTGATTAAGCATTACTTTTCAGATATTCTAACATGGTATCTGCATCTGATACTTCAAATGGATCTGTTGGACAGTTGTCATCAAAACCCGCTTCTTTAAACACTTTTTTGATTTCTTTATTATCGATATACATCGAATATCGCCATGAACGCATACCAAAGCCAAGATTGCTCTTATCAACCAGCATGCCCATTTTACGAGTGAACTCACCATTGCCGTCAGGAAGCAAGAAAACGTTTTCACGGTTTTGCTTCAGGCCCCATTGGTACATGACAAAGGCATCATTGACAGAAATGCAAACGATTTCGTCTACGCCTAATGCTTTAAATTCATCGTAAAGCGCTTCATAACGAGGTAGATGGCTGATCGAACACGTTGGCGTAAAGGCACCTGGTAGAGAGAAAGCCACCACTTTTTTATTGGCAAATAACTCATCTGTGGTTAAGTCATACCATTTAAATGGGTTGTCTCCGTCGATAGATTCATCACGAACACGAGTCTTAAAAGTCACGTCAGGTACATGGGTAATCATTATTTACTCCGATTTAAGTTATTGTGTTTTTATTTTTAAAATCCTGCCATTATATAATAAGGGTTATAGCTATCTATAAGCAAATCTTTAATCTACTATATATGAAGCAGTCCTTGTAATTTATAGCTTTGGAATTTATTTTTTCAAATGAGAGAAAAACCCTAGTATTTAACCCCTTCTCCTCATTCACGCCCCATAAAAAAAGCCACCCTAGATA
>NZ_PJBU01000110.1:0-38202 GCF_002863645.1 Psychrobacter sp. MES7-P7E
GAAGGCGTGAATTTTTATGAGGGTTAATTAGGGGGATTACCATAACGCCGCTCTCTGCGGCAATTTCGTAGCGCAGCGGTAAAACTGTCCGGCAGCAGCACCTTGTTATACGATACTTGAACCTACTTCCTACTGGACATATACGGCCAAGGGCGGGCATTTGAAAAACAATTAGAATCAGGCTTTGTTGAAAATTTGACTCTCCCGATAAGCTTTAGATAGTCTGTCGCCAAACCTAGACAACGGCGCTGATCTAACGCTTAACTTTATCTCTATTTCTGCGCATACTTAAATTGATGAAAAGTTGGGGCGGTATTTATGCTGATCTATTAGATCGCCTAACTCTTTGTTTAGCCCTGCTAGCGTGTCAATTCCTTTCTTATCTACTAAATATTGAGTTAAGCTTTTGAGTGAATATAGCTGTGATGAAAACATTTTTCCATCACGAAACTGTTCCAAATATTCATCTAGCTTCGTAACAGCCTCTGCCTCAAAATCTTTAAAATCCACGGCGACTGACCAGAGCTCAAATTCCCAATCATCTATGCCTTTTGTTTTAGGTTGAGAAATAACGTCCTTAATGAATCTCTTAATAACATTTTGAACATCAGCGTTCGAAATATTAAAGATGCTATAAAGCAGAGATCTCGAAAACTTACGCTGCTCTTCTGGTTCGTAAGTTTCAAGTTCAGACACCAGCCGGCGGACTCGGTCTTTATCAGTGTATTCGCCTTTTACTGCCTCAATATAACCGTATAAGTTACCTATATATCCATTGAGTACCGCATGCTGATCCCAACCATGGGCTGTTTGGGAAGTGATTTTGTCGATTACAGTATTCAATATATTTATCAAAACGTCAGTTTCGATCTCCCGCTTAAATAAACTATGTTGGTGTGCTAAAAACTCATTTATTGCTTCGTAAATCGCGATAGTTGTTGAACTACTATTGATTAATCGGGAAAACTCATTCATAACTTTTGAAATCTGAGTCTCACTCAAATCGAGAAATGCAAGTAATCGCACACTGTTTTCAAATTTAGTTTCATGGCTGTTGAATAAACTTCGATCTTGTATTAATCGATCGGTTAAGTTTGGCAAAACGGTAGAAACCATCCATTCTGAACACTCATCACTAGCGTCTAGACGAAGTTGAGTGGAATCTTTATTTTTAGAAAATACTCTAAGCTCTGACTGTAGTTCTTTTGACGAATGGAATTGGATGGCTGAGTAAAACTCATATTGATTGAGCTTTACTATTTCTTTGATTGATTGACGGAGTACGGAAATCTTGACGAAGTCTCTCATAACCGCTTTGTATGGCGCATGCTGATCAATCATTATGTGATTTTTCAACGCAAACATTAATAGGTTAATGTGTGTGGAAGTTGGTTCATTTGCATTGTTGTTAAAACTCATTCCTCCAGCTTTTATACTTTCAACGGCTTTTGTGAGTTCAAGTATCTTTTTTGTACACTCGTTTGCTTTTTGATGAACAGAGTGCAAGGCCAAAAAATCATACAAGACTTGATTCTTTTTTATCTCTGATCTTGGAAATTTAAAAAATTCATCTTGAAGCTCTATTTCCATTTCCTTTTCAAACTCTTCTCTATTTTCTGTAGAGAAAGAGTACTTGAGCCTCCATAAAATCGAGTTTTTATTAAATAGCGCTATCAATAGCATTGAATATATTTTGTGCCTTTTACAAGCAAGAATGAGTTCAGAATTTTTCTTAAATGCTAATTTATCCTCGCCAAATTTATAGCGTTCATAAGATTCTGATGACAAAGATTTTATAAAATCATTACTTTTGCATTCATATTCTGAAAAAGATATATGTTTCCTATCTTGCTGTTCTAGGTTTTGAACTGAACTTATTTTCTCGTTCACAAAGTACATTATTTTCCCACTATCATTATCGTTGGGTAAAACGACACCTTTGATATGAGCTAGAGCTAAAATAGAAAGGACATCCGTAAGTCTTGAATTTCTTCGATAAAACTTTTCTTTTTCATCTTCATCAAACAAATCTATGCGAGATAGAATCTTCAAGAATTTTTCGTGAAGCGACCTTGTGGTGTCGCTGTAGTCCGTAGTCAGGACTCCTTTAGGCTCGAATAACTCTAATATATTTAAGCCATCAACATCGTAACGAAACCCACAGTTTGTTATCGCTCTCCGTATTTGATCATGAGTTATTGAATTTAACTGTTTTAGGTGTTTTATACGCTCGTATATGAAACTGATAACTTCCTGCTCATCGTTCGGGTCTACTGCTCTAACATCTTGAATGATAGATGTTAAAAAAGATTGAGTTAGCGCTGACCTTTTTTCTAAATGCTGAATTTCATCAGTAGAATAGCTCTCACTATCTAGCACTAATGTGGTGACTCCATGATTTCTCAGGTAGCTTTCTTGAGGCTTATCTGTTTTGAAATTTATCAAATACATCGGAGGAGCTGAACTGGAATGACTTTGCATCCATTTCATTATGTGTTTAAGGTTAATGTCGTTATAGGAATACCCTAAAAAAAGAACTGTATGTGTTGAAACTATAGACTTAATGTAGTTTTCTATTAGCGGGAAATTTCTTGAATAGTTAAGGTAGTCATCTTCTTTGAAAACTATATTGTGATTTTTAAAATCACCATGGATTTTAATAAACTTATTCGGACTAGCTGAACTAACCAAGTCTTTGTCCGTGCATATAGTATCGTATAGATAGCCTTCCTGCTCTATCGCATTTTCAATGAGGCAGTCCCAGTTGGTAGTTATTATTACGCGAGGGCTTACCTTTAAAATAGTGCTATGCAAGCTCGATGGTGTAATATCTTGAGGAAAATACTTTCTTAATGTTTGGTTATATGTCTGTTCTCCAAACTCAAGATAATGTAGCTGAGCTAGTTTTAAATAATCTAGCTCTTCAGTTATCGCTAAGTCTGACTTTAGTTCAGTTATTAGATCATTCCACGAAGGCAGGCTTATATAATCAGTATCTGAGCTTTTTGATACACCTGCACCGACAAATATAGCTAACCTATCATTTTCATTAGCTTGCTTGATGTTTTTAATATGAACATTGTGCGGGTGCATTCTAAAATCCTTTTGCTTCTTAATAGTTAGTTGCAGTCAGAGTAAGCCTTAATGTCCGCTTTGGGTCGAAAACGGTTGCTCTTGCGATATTATATAACGCCCGCAGCATGCGTGGCTTTGTAGTGAAGGCGAAGCCGCAACGAAAAAACCGTCGCCGTGCCTGCGATTGCTAGGTTTTCTTGGCATGTAGCATCTCCATAATGAAAACCACTAATGTATGTGCAACATTAACCACAAGCCGTGCCTCAGCAACCACGATGCTTGGCGGACTGGAGCCACGTCCATGTGCTGAACCTATATGTGACCTAAAAGCGCCCACACCATCAATGATTGATGAAATACCTTTTAGCACTTTGTGCTGATCTGCGGCCAAGGTGACATCAGCGTTCAAGCTTAGGTGAGGGTGCACGACCGCCCACAATGGCATAACATTCAATTTATTTGGTGTCACCAAACTGAAACACTCTATGTAAAACTTCAGTGTAGACTCAATAATCGAGCAGGCCGCAGTGACTGATGCATGTGGGTCAGTTTGAATATGCTCCACCGCTCTCTCAAACTCTTTTTCAATAGACGAAAAATTGCCCGACTTAAAATAGTCTTCTAACGTTTTAGATATGGGAGTTGACCCAGCTTGAGTAATGTAGCCATTCAGTCGGTAGGAAAGCTGGTTTTGTGCCAAAGCTGCTTTAATCCGTTCCTGACCCTCTGCCATTTTTGAAGGCAAATTGTCAAAAAACGATGACGATGGTTCTTGATCCATGTAGCCCTGAATAATCCTGCCAAGCACCTCAAGAGCATCAACTTCTGGATCGTTATTGCAACGCTTTAGCCAATCACTACATTTTTTCTCGCAATTCCCTTCTGGTGCATCACCGGGAGCACCACTTTCCATGAATAGTGTTTCTAACTTTGAATGACTGTAATAATGGCCTGCAATTACTGAAGCGACAGCGCCTATTACAGAGTTTGGAATATTGTCTATCAATCTCTGATCTCCATGAGTCTAACGTAAAGTTTCAGCGGGAACAGCGACCAAAAGGAGCGATGTTGAGCGCAGGACTAGGTATCTCCCGATTGATCGGTCCGCTAAGTTCTTGCGACAGATTTATGAGACCTAGTAACTTTATCACTTTTTGAAAAATCCTGCTCAATTTGTATTAAATTTTCACGACTCATATCCTGAGCTATGCTGAAGAAACTGTAGAAACAAACTTTGTAAACTAATTAGATCTCTTGCATAAGTTATTGCTAGCCCTTGATACTCTATTAGCGAAGGACAGTAAAATGGTAATTTTGCAAGAGATCTAGTATATCAACAGAAGTTGATCATGACTAAAAAATTTAGAACCTACAGTGCAGCTTTCAAAACAGAAGTCGTCAAGAACATAGCAGATAATAACGGCAACTTGAATGCGACTGCGCGGCAGTTAAGAATAGTGATAAAGATGCTATCCAATTGGCAGAATGAAGCGAGAGAAGAAAAGCTCAAAGGTAATACACAATACGATCATGAGCTTATGTCAGCGCTTGGAGAAATCAAACAGCACAAACGGCAATTAAAAATAGCTGAATAGGAACGAGAGATAATGAACTACCCACTACCTCAGAGGTAGAGGACTTCTGCAGAAAGCCGTTAAATGATGCTTATGCCAGTACATATAGAGGTGAAGGGGTCATTGGCGTTGTTTGGCGTGGTGGCAAGTAGTATCAGAAGGTTTAAGCGATGAAATAGAAAAAAATCCAAATAACCGAAAACCGTTTTTTAGTGATAGTATATGTTTGAAATCATATAATCACGTAGAAATATTTAGTTACAAACATTTATAACATAAATCCCATTATTTGCCTTACATCCAATACTTATTACCTGTTGGTCTAATTGTTGGTCTATGGCTAAAAATTAATATGATAAACCTGTAATTATCAAATACTTACATCAATTGTTCGAATCCCTCCTTCACCGCCAATCTTATTCTGCTTAAGCAAAACCTCAGTTTTCCTGTCTTGTTCTACCTTTCTCTAAATATTCTTTATACTTTTTAACAGTAAGACTTTCAGTCTATACTCATCCTCTACTGCTGTCTGAAATATTTCTGTTTAGCCTTAATTTCATATGTCGTATAAGATTTAATAACTATATATCTAATTGAATAACACATTGATTGACCAAACTAAAAAATTCGTACCATGGGCTGAGAGTGACTCATAAAATGAGTAGATACTCTATTACGATTCGTTTTATTAATAGCTTAATTTTATTCCTAGACCCTTATACGAAAAAGGCTTTGAGTTTTTCTGTGGCGCTTAATCTAGCTTTGTATCTATATTTACTATCATTGCTATTCCGTACAAAAATGTAATCACAATAGGGTCTCTGATACTCGGCAGATGCCATTGTCCAAAAATTGGATTATAGTAGATATCGGTAGTATTTATTTAAATAAACTAAAGGATACAACAATGAAAACACTAGGAATGTGTATCGTTGCAGGACTCGGGTTGAGTGCTTGCGCTACTGGCATGGGCGGCATGGCAACAGGTAATACCAATCAAAATAACAACTCTGATAAAGTCGTTACTCAATACCCAATTGAGACTGCCCTACTCAATATCTACGCTAAACAACGTAGTGAAAAACTGGTCGCTACTGTCGGCGGACAAAGCGTAGCCGCAGATATTCAAATCACCCCTAAAGGTAGCATGCGTTTTAATAATAAAATGGTACAAGGCGCAGAAGTCAGCACAATCAACACAGTGAATCAGCAGATCACGGATCAGTCAGTCGCTATCAATTACTTTACGCTAAATCCATTGGTGTTCCATGGTTTTACGGATAGTACGGGTGAGTATTCAATCGCCAACCAAACGACGAGTATACCTAAGATATCTACGGTGGGCGACTCAAGTCAACTCATCACTGAAAACGTATATGCTGACAGCAGTATGCGTCAGAAAACCGCCACCTATAAGCAGGACTGGTCGCTCACACAAGATACAAATAATACGGCGTGGCTCTGTATAAAAACCTCAGGTAATCTACTTTTAACTTCTGATGCTGCAGGTACGTCCTCAGAGTGCTATAAAATCAATGCCAAAGGCGATGTTTTGAGTAGCAAAGTCACACTCACTCAGCCTAATAAAAGCGGTACATCCAAATCAATGACATTTATCAGTCAGTAGCATTTACTCAATTAGTAACGATCAATAGTGTCATATAAACAAAAAAATAGCGCCTAATTAAGGCGCTATTTTTGGATGGTAGGATCATATTTCTACGAGCGACGGTCATGGTTGTTTTTATCGTGGCTGTTTTTAGCATGGACATTTTTGGCTGTTGCTTTGTGTTTAGCAGCCACTACATTCGCTTTGTGATGTGACTTTGCTGCCTTAGCTTTGGCATGCTTATAGTTATTACTCTCTTTATTGCTGCTGTGTTTTTGTTGCTGTACTTGAGCTGAATGATGCTTATCAAAATTAGGCGCGGCATTGGCCTGACCAACCATCGACAAACAAGCAGTAACGGCTAGAATCGAGCTAACTAGGGCGTGTCTTCAATTCACTCGATAGTTATCTAAATGGGCTAAAAATAGCTAAATTTTGCCAAACATCGTCAAATCGCTAGTTAATATCCCGATATTATCTGCACCATTTTCCTCGCTTGACGGCAATTTATCTCATTTTTATCACCATTTTTGAAATGAAGACACGCCCTAGTATCTTTTTCATAATTTTATTCCTTTGAATTCATATTTAGAGTAGTTATAGATAATTCACTTAGTGTTAAATGAACTATCGTGATAAAGCTTTACTCTATCGACAAAGAGAATGATAAATGATTCTAGTATTAAGTAGATTTATGAAACTTGAAGAAAGGTTGCGATTGTTACGAGGGCATGCGCAATCAAAGGCATGTTAGGTATTGGCGTAATGTTTGGTTAAGTGACAGCGTATTTACGCTTTATCGGTAAGCATCGTAAACAGGATATTTATAAAAACGCGAACGACTAGCTGATTGATAAAGAATGCAAATACGGAAACGGTTAGCTAAATTTCCTGATATCAATATTTCTGGTATTCGAAAAACCTAACTCATTAGAAGTTTCTGGTTAATGTTTAACACGAGCATAGCAATACCCCATACTGCTATGCTCTAAATGTGCTAAATGTGCTAAACAGACGTTTTCTGCAAAATATAAACCACAAACTTTGCCTCTGTGCTAAATGCTTCTTTCTCTACTGCTGCCAGTAGTGCTTGTCTTTTCTCACTGCGGGCACGGTACGCATAAGGTGTCATCGTCATCAAATCAGCCAAATCCTCTGCGGATAACGTCAGCTCTGTACTGACACGGCAGGTCTCAACCAACGTAAAATATGGTGCCAATTCTTGTAAGAATTTATCAGAATCATGCTCACGCACATCATCAAATAACGCATCACGCATCGTTGCCAAATGCCCGACATCAGGCTTGGCAATGATCAGATAGCCACCATCCATCAATACATTATCAAACGCCTCGGGCAAAATAGGGCTAAAAATACTGCTAATGCCCGTCATACTGTGCGGGCGTAATGGTAAATGTGCAGCACTGGTCACTAATGGATAGACTGCTGTCGTTTTGGCAGTATCTTCTTGGCGCGGCTGATACCAGAGACGACCTATCGCTTTGCTTACTTTAGCCAACTCAACCACTGCAGGCTTACTGATGTCAGCGGCTATCAGCGTATCTATAACATCCGAGCCCATTTGCGCCATTGCCTGCGTGTAGTAGCCTTCTCCGCAGCCAATATCAAGCCAACTGACTGGCTTGCTATCTTGCTTGTTTATGAACTCATCGTTAGACAGTAACTCTGCCATTTTTTGACTAATTAAGTTTTGAAGCGGTGCATAGTGCCCATGATTCAAAAATCGTTTACGCGCAGTGATAGATTCTTGGCTATCTCCGGGGGCTTTGGACTTTTTCTGTTGTACTGGCAGCAGGTTGACATAGCCTTGACGCGCAACATCAAAGGGATGTGAAGTCTGTTTAGAGTGCAAACTACCATCACAGCGCCAAGTATCTGCAGCAGGCTGTAGCGGTGACTGACAAAGTGGACAAATAAATAACGACACGGGCATCTCAAAGTGATAGCAATATGCTTCGCATTTTAACAAAATTCATGGGTCCTGAGCGACAAAAAGCCGCCTCAATCACGATTGAAACGGCTTTTTGGAGTTTTGCAAATATCTATATAGATATTTGGCGGTTATAGCTTAACGCAGTTTTAGCGTCATTAGCCCAAGGATGACAAGAATAATGGCAATAATCCAAAATCTAGCTACCACTTGCGTTTCTTTCCAGCCAATTTCCTCAAAATGATGATGCAGCGGTGCCATACGGAAGACGCGTTTTTTGCGCAGTTTGTACGAGCCAACTTGCAACATCACTGATAGCGCTTCTGCGACAAACAAACCACCCATAATCGCAAGGGCAATCTCTTGGCGGGTCATAACGGCGATAGTACCTAGCATTGCACCTAGTGCTAGTGCGCCAACATCACCCATAAATACTTGTGCTGGATGTGCGTTGAACCATAGGAAACCAAGACCTGCTCCGACCATTGAGCCACAAACGATGATGACCTCAGAGTTATAAGGAATATAAGGCACATGCAAGTAATCAGCAAAGCGTACATCGCCTGATACATAGGCCATCGCGCCCAAACCTGCAGCGACGAGAACGACTGGCAAAATCGCCAAACCATCCAAACCATCGGTTAGATTGACTGCGTTAGAAGCACCGTTAATCACAAAGTAAGTAAAGATGATAAAGCCAATACCAAATGGCACTGCTGAAAATGGAATCATCCAGTCCTTGAATACTGGCAATAGCAGATCCTGCATCTCACGCGTGGTGTTGATATCGGGTTGTAGCGTGGCGATATAGTACAAAGAAACACCGACAAACAGTGCGCCCATAGACAACCAAAAATATTTTTTGCGAGCGATTAAGCCTTTTGGATCTTTGTACTTAATTTTTAGCCAATCATCAGCCCAACCTACAGCACCAAAGATAACCATAACCACGAGCAAAATCCAAACATAGGGATTGTTCAATCGTGCCCACAGCAGCGTCGATATGCCAATCGCACTGAGGATCAATACCCCGCCCATGGTTGGCGTACCAGTCTTTGCCAAATGCGATTGAGGCCCATCATTACGAATGGCCTGACCATATTTGAGCGATCGTAAGTGCCGAATGACACGACCACCAAACATCATGCTAAATACAAGGGCGGTAACAACGGCAAGCAATGCTCGCAGCGTCAACGAAGAAACCGCAGAAAACGGCGTATAATACTGGCCAAGCCAGCCGAACAACCAAACTAACACCGCCTACTCCTCTACTAGCGCATGAATAAGTGTTTCCATTCCCATGGAACGAGAGCCTTTGAACAACACAGTACAAGGCTTAGCTTGTTGCGCTTGCAAATACGGCTGTAAATACTGTAATAAACTGTCTTTGTCGGCAAAAGCATGAGCACTGATATCAGACACCTCTTGCGCACCCGCAACGGTATAAGGGGCATATTCGCCAACACAAAGCAGCACGTTGATACCTGTGGTCGCAATAGTACGGCCCAAGCTTTGATGTTCACTAATAGCCGCCTCTCCTAGCTCACCGATATCGCCTAGCACCATGACCTGCGTACCTGTTTGCGCAGCCAATACTTTGGCAGCAGCACGTACCGAATGAGGGTTGGCATTATAAGTATCATCAATAAGACGATGCATACCAAGTATCTGGCTATTTAGACGACCTTTAGCAGGACGCGCATTTTCAAGCCCAATGACGATATCACTCACTTCAATATTTAGCGCATGCGCGCAGGCAGCAGCAGCCAAGGCATTATTGACATTGTGTTCACCTGCCAATGGCAAGTTGATATCATGGACTTGGTTACCGATATGTAGCTTAAATTCGCTACGTTCAGGCTCTACGTCTAGATGGCTTGCACTCACATCCGTATTACCAAAGCCAATCACATGTGAGGTATGCTTTTCAGCGATACGGCGTAGCTGATTGGTAAAATCATCCTTATCAGGAACGATTGCAAACTGCGCGTCCGTCAAAGTATGGTAAATCTCAGCCTTGGTTTGGCAAATACCTTCACGGCTACCAAATTCACCCAAATGCGCTGTACCGATGTTTAAGATACAGGCCACGTCAGGCTGAACGATTTCAGTCGTATAAGCAATCTCGCCAATATGGTTTGCACCCAACTCTAAAATAGCATAGCGATGATGATCTGATAGCTCAAGCAGCATCATTGGTACACCCAAATCGTTATTGAGGTTACCACGAGTGATTAAGGTCGGTGCCAATCTACCAAAAATACTGCCTAGCATTTCTTTGCAAGTGGTCTTGCCGCTAGAACCCGTAATAGCAATCACGGTTAAATCTGTATGCTGCTGACGACGATACGCTGCCAATTGACCTAGCGCCAAACGGGTATCGCTGACCACCAATTGCGGAATAGCATTTGGGCCGGAAAACGAAATAGGACGCGAGACGACAGCGGCAACTGCGCCTTTTGATATTGCTGTCTCGATATAATCGTGACCATCAAAATTATCGCCGCTTAGCGCCAAAAATATATCACCTGGCTTTATCGTGCGGGTATCGGTGGCTATACGTTTACTGGACAAGGCCGTCTGTTCTGCATGGCCTTGTGGTAGTTGCCACTGCCCATCGAGCGACGTGGTCGCTGCGAGCAGATTGTCCATTTGCCAGACATAGAGCCCTTGCGACTGGGCAGTATTATCGGTGTCGGCTGTCATAATGATTACCTTATATGATGACTACTTAATTTTTATATTTAATGATCAATTTTTACTAATACATGTACCGAGGGCCAATCAACTACACACGTCCAGCTTGACTCAATGCCTGCTGCAAAATAACACTGTCATCGAAATCATAACGAACGTTATTAATCTCTTGATAGGTTTCATGACCTTTGCCTGCGATGACCACGATATCATCCACACCTGAGTGACTAACTGCATATTCAACGGCTTTTTGGCGGGCAGGCTCGATATGGGTTCGTTGATATTGCTCAGCGGTCATACCAGCCTGCATATCTTGCAAAATTACATTTGGGTCTTCGGTACGTGGATTATCCGCAGTCAAAACAACTTGATCAGCACCTGCCAGACCTGCTTGCGCCATCAACGGTCGCTTGCCTGCATCACGATCTCCACCGCAACCAAATACTGCCCATAGCTGACCTTTACAGTGGGTTTTTAAACTTGCCAGCACTTGGCTTAGCGCATCTGGAGTATGCGCATAATCAACGATAAAGCAGCCATCATTTGACGGTACGCGCTGCATACGCCCAACCGCACCTTGCAACTGTGCAACAGCAGGCGCAATACGCTCAATATTCATAGCCAAGTCAACATCGAGTGCTACGACAGCTGCTATCGCTGCGAGCAAATTGGCAACATTAAAACGGCCCAATAATGGACTGGCAATCTCTATGTTGTCAGCTTTGTCATCACCAAAATCAGTACGCAGATTTATTTTGACGCCTTGTAGACTGGGCGTGATATCAGCGGCAACAAAAGTAGCAGTTTTTGATGAATCTAAACTGTATGTCCATACCGTCAAACCGCTGGCGTTTGCCGTATCTAACATAACCTGAGCGTGCTCATCATCGATGTTGATAATGGCATGGGTCAAATCTGGGAAATGGACTTTATCAAACAGCTTAGCTTTGGCAGCAGCATATTCTGCCATATCAGCATGATAGTCTAAATGGTCACGACTCAAATTGGTATAAATCGCTACAGTGACTGGCATCCCTTGTAGACGTTGCTGATCCAACCCATGAGAGCTGGCCTCTAATGCCAATATTTCTGCTTGCTCTGTTCCCATTTGATATAGGAATTGCTGGACAGCTAACGCATCGCCCGTGGTATGACTTGCTTGTACTAGAGCGCCAAGTCGACCATTACCTGCCGTACCCATCACTGCGCTACTCTGACCCATCAACTGGGTAAGCTGTGCCACTAATTGACTGATGGTTGTTTTACCATTCGTACCAGTCACCGCAACCACGGTCGGTAGAGTCACTGGCTGCTGATATTGCAGGCGTGCTTGAACTAAGCTACCCAAAAAGTCGCGGATATTAGAAACGTATAAGACAGGGCATGGCAATGCTACTAGTTGCTGCTGTGCATTAGCAATACTATCTGTCTGCGGTTCACTACTGATATTTGAGGAATTATCTGCTTCGCTAAGCAAAACAATAGGGTCAATCTCTGAGAGAACAAATGCGGCTTGTTCAGTGGCTTGCAATAGATAATCGCGACTTTTTTCAGAATTGGCTGTTTGACTTTTTAACAGGACAAATACGTCATTCGCTTCCAACTGGCGATTGTCTAAGCGAAACTGTTGAAACGGAATATGGGCAATAGATTGGGCTTGAGCTAAACCCTCCTGATTAGATGCTTCCTGAATCGATGTTGCTATCATCGCTGTAAGCTGCTGAGCCAGTTTTTGCTGCTGGCTTTTATTGGCATCTATAAGCTGTTGTAAAGTAACAGTAGCGCTATCTAGCGATGATATAGTCATAGATAAATCCTAAACAGTTAAAACGTGTCAGCTCAGTAGAACTGGACATTTAAAATAATTGAACGCTTACTGCGCTTCCGTTTTTAGTGGCTTATCCAAAGGCACGTTATACAATCGCAATGCTTCTTTCATCACATTATGGAAGACAGGGGCGACCGTTAGACCAGCATAAATCTGACCACGTGGGTCTTCGATAAGCATTACGCCTACCAGCTTTGGATTGGATGCAGGCGCCATACCAGCAAAGACGTTACGATACTGATCGGTATAATAGCCACCATCTGGATTGATACGTCGTGACGTACCCGTCTTACCTGCCACGCGATATCCATCAATGGCAGCGGCTTTCGCCGTACCACCAGGCTCAGTCACGCTCTCAAGCATCTGTACAATCGACATTGCCTGCTCATGCGCCATAATACGTTTGCTTGGCTGCGACTTATCATCTTTAATTAAAGTTAATGGATGCATGACTCCACCTGCTGCTAGGGCTGAATACGCCTGTGCAACCTGTGCCAATGTCACTTGTAGACCATAACCATAACTAACCGTCGCACGACGCGAGGTTTCTTTTTCTTTTGGCGTGACGATTAAACCACTGCCCTCACCTGGGAATTGCAAAGGTGTTTTTGAGCCAAAGCCAAACTGTCGTTGCATATTACTAATAGCATCGGCTGGCAGTGATAGCGCAATCTTGGTCGAGGCAACGTTACTAGATTTCTGTAATAGCGTGGCCATGTTAATCATGCCCAAATTATTATGATCTCGAATGGTATAGCCACGTACGCGAATCGAACCAGGATTGGTATCAATCAAAGTCGTTGGCGTATATTTGCCCGAGTCTAGCGCTGCCGCCACGGTAAACGGTTTCATTACCGAACCTGGCTCAAACACATCTAACAATGCGCGGTTACGCTGGTTTTCACCCGTCATTTCATTAAGGTTGTTTGAGTTAAACGACGGCCATGTTGATAATGCCAACACTTCACCAGTCTGCACATCAACGATCATACCCGTTGACCAGCGTGCTTTTTGCAAACGCCCAGCCTTTTCTAGCTCTTTATACAGCAAATACTGTAAACGCGAATCAATCGTTAATGCCACATCTTTGCCAGGTACTTCTGGCTCGATTTGTTTGATTTCTTTTAGACTGTTTTGTTTGGCATCTTTTAGAACCAAAACTTTTCCGTCATCACCCGCCAGATCTTTTTCATACTGACGCTCAATACCAGCACGGCCTTCGTAACCGCCTTCAGGATCTTTGGCGTTTTGACCCATAAATCCCAGTAGCTGTGCATTGGACTGTGGCTGTGGATAATAACGCTGAAAGAAATTCTTTTCGTAGACGCCTGGGAAATCAAGTGAGCTGACGCTTTGGGCAATCTCA
This sequence comes from Psychrobacter sp. MES7-P7E, assembly GCF_002863645.1. Classification (NCBI taxonomy): domain Bacteria; kingdom Pseudomonadati; phylum Pseudomonadota; class Gammaproteobacteria; order Moraxellales; family Moraxellaceae; genus Psychrobacter; species Psychrobacter sp. MES7-P7E. The sequence goes on from NZ_PJBU01000110.1 coordinate 14,101, forward strand.
GGTGTGACTTTATTAAGCAGTGGCAAATAGTGTGAGCCCGCACCAGATGGCAAAGCAGCTTTTACGGCTTTCTCATCGGTCACATCGATACTGTCATCAATAGCCGTGACTTTTTTCAACTCATCGACCGAGATATTGGCAGCAGCGGCTAACTTTGTCAGATCCATATTATCTAGACGCTTTTGCATACGCGCCTGTAATTGTGGACTGCTAGGATTGGTAATGATGATGCGCTTTAGCTCGTAATATTCACGAGAATAATCATGTGGACTAAACGAAACTGTCGCGAGCGGTGCACTGACCGCAAGCGGTAGATTATTGCGATCGGTAATCATACCGCGATAAGACTTTTGGGTACGCTCACTGGTAATGAGCTCATTACCTTTGTCTTGATAAAACTGTGCGTTGGTAACCTGAATATAATAGGCGCGGCTAATCAGTAGCGCTAATATGACCAGCGCTAGACCCCAGACCATACGAAAACGGTTTTTGTCTTGTTCGAAACCACCGAGAGCAGAAGCACCTGATGCTTTGCTCGAAAAAACCATTTTGCTTTTGCGGTTTTTTACACTGGTATAAGCGCCTTGGGTGTCGCTTTTTTTGATGCGTCCAAACAATTTTGCCTTACGATTGCTTGCAGCTTTATCGGGCTTGCTGCTCGTCTGACCAGATTTAGCCGCACTGGCTCGGCGGAGAGGTTTGGTTACCTTGCCGCTGGCTGGTTTTTTGCTGGTGTTTTTTGCGGTGGATTTAGGCTTTTTCTCACTCATTGTCCTGCCTCCGTCGCTGGTTCTTCAGGAGAAATATCGGTAGAGACACGTGGCCCGATGACGTCAGATGCATCCTCATCTGAGTCTTCTGTAACCACTGGCACCAATGCAGTTGCGACGCCAGGTTGGATAATCAGCTTATCCTTTAATGTTGGCGAATACATACCCAATTCAGCAACCGCTCGACTGGCAATCTGCGGCGTGGCGCTAAAGGTTTGCTGCTCAATCAATAGACGCTGATGCTCTACTTGTAGCTTACGTTCTTGTTTTTTCATGTCTTGCAAAGTTTTGTAGTCCTGATGATATTGCTGAACTTCTTCGGCAGTTTTGATACCACTCCATACAATCGTGACTGCCAATAGCAGTAGCACGACTACATAAATACTCACCACATTAAACCGGCGCACGAACAGCTCGCCGACATCGGTATTATAAGGTGTAGCAGTGCGGCGATTCGCAGGTTTGTCAGATATTGCCATGACGATCTCAAAAAGGTGAACGTAAACGATAGAGTAGATAACGGATTGCGAAAGATGAACGTGTCATTATTCGGTCATACCATCGATAAATATAAAACCAAAGACACTTATAAGTGTAAAACCTAAACCTAAAAAACGAATATGAAAAACACAGCCAATAGCTAATATATTCAATAGCCACAAGTCATCACAACTCATGGCTATCAATATGTCATACCAAAACCAAACACGTTGCATGGCTGTGTTACATATAAAGCGATGCAACTATCATGCAGATAAAAACCAATTGCTGAGCCTAACAGACAATATTTACAGATTTTTAACAGTGGCGTAGCCATTAGGACATTTGCGCATTATTTAGACAAACATTAGCAATCTTAGACAACTCAATAATCATATTTAACTATGACTTGCGGCGTCATGATGTTCTTCTATAACCCTGTTATTTGCTCATAAGCTGTGTCAGTACGCGTTGCCATACGCAACCATGCGCTACGCGCGCGCGGGTTTTGACTCGTCTCAGCTTTGCTTGGGCCAACACGTTTTGGCTTGCTAAAATAGCGTGGACGATTCGGCGGCATTGGCAGGTTTTCGTCTTCTGGATACTGCCCTTTGCTATGACGCTGCAAGAACTGCTTGATACGGCGATCTTCTAATGAGTGAAAACTAATGACCGCAAGCTGCCCACCTGACTTTAAGATAGGAATGCTTTGCGCTAAAAAGTCGTCAACATCGCCCAACTCATTATTAATAAAGATACGCATGGCCTGAAAGCTTTGCGTTGCTGGATGTTTGCCGCGCTGCCAGTTGGGATGCGCTACTTTGATAACTTCTGCTAGCTCGAGCGTAGACTCATAGCTCTCCATCTGTTTGATAGCGCGGGCAATACGGCGACTATGACGCTCTTCGCCAAACTCATAAAGCACATTGGCCAATGTTTCATCATCGACTTTCTCAAGCCATTCGGCAACTGACTGGCCACGGCTGGTGTCCATACGCATGTCTACTGCCCCGTCGCGCATAAAACTAAAGCCGCGACTACCATCATCAATCTGCGGTGATGAAATACCCAAATCTGCCATTAAGCCATCAACTTCACTGATACCCATAGCAGCCAGACTGTCGGTCAACGTCGCAAAACTATCGTGAACCACACGCACGCGGCTGTCTTTGCTTGCCAGCTCTTGCGCCACACTAATGGCTGTCGGATCTTTGTCAAAGACAATCAGTGTGGCGTCATCGGCAAGTTGACTTAATAGCAGTCGGCTATGGCCACCACGGCCAAAAGTTGCATCAACGTAGATACCACTTATATTTAAGCTATTTTGGTCACCTTCTGTTTGCTTGGGCAAGGATTTTACGCCGAGCACCGCAGCGACAGTCTCTTGCAGCAGCACCGCATCATGGACAAAACTCAATTCATCAGACGTGATATCGCCCTCATGACGCGCGTGAGTAACATCCAGATCGACATCTTGCGTAGACGCACCCTTTACAGCAGAAGGATTAGACACTGACTCAGAGAGATCAGCGGCGGCAGAAGGACTGGCTTTCGATTTTGGCTTAGACTTTGATAGGGACACAAACAACTCAATAGATGACGACCGTACTGGCCAGTAATTAGATGAAAATAAACAAGTTATGACTTGCTTAGCATTATTATCGCAAGGATACACCTGTAGTCAAGCACTAGAAGGGCTTTTCATTAAAAATATCACATGTCTCTGTTATACTAGCGCTATATTTTACGCTATTTCTTAACATCGACTTCATATCTTTCATCGCTATTTATACTAATAGCTTATATCGATAGCAAACTTTGAGACTTTTACCATGCAAACCTCTACTGACAGCACGCGCCCTGTACGTACGCGTATCGCCCCATCACCAACTGGCTTCCCACACGTAGGTACTGCCTATATTGCCCTGTTTAACTTAGCCTTTGCCAAAGCTCACGGCGGCGAATTCATCTTACGTATCGAAGACACTGATCAGACTCGCTCGACTGAGCAATCAGAACAAATGATTTTGGACGCCTTACGCTGGGTTGGTCTAGATTGGAGCGAGGGCCCAGATATTGGCGGCCCACACGCCCCTTATCGTCAGAGCGAGCGCAGCGATATCTACAGAAGACACGCCGAGATACTCATAGAAAAAGACCATGCGTTCCGCTGTTTTTGTACCAGTGAAGAGTTAGACGCTATGCGTGCTGAGCAAATGGCCAATGGCGAGACCCCTCGTTATGATGGTCGCTGTGCTCATCTTGCTCCAGAAAAAACCGAGCAATTGGTAAGCGAGGGCAAGCCGCACGTGATTCGTATGCGTGTACCGACCGAAGGCACTTGTCAGGTACAAGACATGCTACGTGGCACCGTTGAGTTCCCTTGGACTCAAGTCGATATGCAAGTACTACTAAAAACAGACGGCATGCCAACGTATCATTTAGCCAACGTCGTCGATGACCATTTGATGGAAATCACTCATGTGATGCGCGGTGAAGAGTGGTTGAACTCTGCGCCTAAGCATCAACTGCTATATGATTATTTTGGTTGGGAAATGCCGACCCTTTGCCATATGCCACTACTACGTAACCCTGATAAGTCAAAACTGTCTAAACGCAAAAACCCAACCTCTATCACCTACTATCGTGATGCAGGCGTGCTACCTGAAGCGCTGCTAAACTATCTCGGTCGTATGGGCTACTCAATGCCCAATGATGCTGAGCAGTTTACGCTAGAAGAAATGATTGCCAGCTTTGATATTCAGCGCGTGTCGCTTGGCGGCCCTATCTTCGATATCGAAAAATTAAACTGGCTCAATGCAGAATGGCTACGTGCGCTTAGCCCTGAAGAGCTAAAGAATAAAATCCTTGAGTGGGCCAGCAACAGTGACAAGCTAACCGCTATCGCAGCGGCGATTCAGCCACGTATCGAGCTATTGTCTGATGCGGTTAATTGGGGTGGTTTCTATTTCCAAAACCTACCTGACATCAATGCTGAAAGCTTTACTCATAAATCACTCACCCCTGAGCAAATTATCGAGATGCTGCAATTAGCGCTTTGGCAGTTAGAAGTCCTGCCAACGTGGTCAGAAGAAAACATCTATGCCACGCTAAAAGGCCTTGCTGCTCATCTGGATATTAAGATGCGTGACTTTATGGCGCCGTTCTTTATCGCTATCGCTGGTAGCACCTCATCGACGCCAGTCATGAACTCTATGGCGATTATCGGTGCTGACATGACTCTGACTCGCTTGCGTCATGCCGTTGATGTATTAGGCGGCCTTGGCAAAAAGAAACTGAAAAAACTTGAGAAACAAGCGGCAGAACTGCCAGATTTCTTAGCTGCTGCTGAATAGTTCAGAAGCTGAATAACTTATCTGCTAAACAGTTAACTAGCTAAACTTGTCGAATGTAAAAGGGTCAGGCCATCTCTGGCCCTTTTTTCGTTGTTAATAAGTACAACTACCCTCGTATTATTAAACGTCTTTTATTAAATATTTTAATTGGAAAAAAACATGGCCGCCAAAACCGTCACGATAGAAAGCAAAGATTATGTCTTTAACACGCTAAAAGAAGCACAGAAATATTATGATGCCATCGTAAAGGAGCTGTTTGATGCAACTTTGACCCTGACCAAGGGCCAAGACTTCGAAGATTTAAAATGGATATACAGCACTTACTGCGGTTACACCAAGCATAATCTGGATAAATTGGGCGAATATGACATCATTGGCGTCAAAGGTATCAGAACGATCCGAGAAAAAGGCGGTCAATATACACCAACTGAATGCTGTGCGATTATTTTTTCTGATGGTAGCGAAGAAGAGTTTTATACCGATAAAGCTCTAAAAGAGATCGCCATTAAGCAAAATCCACGCTAATTTGGGCTTGTTGAGCCTTTAAAATAGGCTAAATCGCTTTTTTTTGCATATTTATGAATTATTTTTAAAATAGTTGTTGACAAGACTGCCGCTCTTACATAAAATACGCACACTCTTAGCGAGGGGCTATAGCTCAGTTGGTAGAGCACTTGCATGGCATGCAAGGGGTCAACGGTTCGACTCCGTTTAGCTCCACCATACTTATTTATAGCAACGCTCAGTATTACTGAAACGTAATAATAAATACTCGCTAGTAGGACTATATCAGCACCTAGGCAATGCTTGCTCTATTATTAATAGATAAGCTATCTGATATTGTGAAGTACCGTTGTAACCACTGGTTATAACACTCTATGCGTCCCCATCGTCTAGAGGCCTAGGACACCGCCCTTTCACGGCGGTAACGGGGGTTCGAATCCCCCTGGGGACGCCACTATTCGGCGTCACTTATTAGCACTTTTGCTTAGCATCAGATTAGACTAATAAGCGAACAATAAAAAAGCCCAGTCATCATCCGGTGACTGGGCTTTTTTATGTCTGTCGTTTCTTGAAATCCTCTATTCTGTTGTCGTTAGCTTATTATTAATCGCTGCTAGCTTACTGTTGAAGCGCTATTGCCAACCTATCTAATACTCGTTAATATCGACCTGATAAGCATATTTATAAAGTGCAGCCACATACTATAAATGATGGGGCTTGGCGTGATTAAAGGGAAGTGATTGCGATGTTTGGTATCGAGAATTATCTAGGGTTTATCTTCGCGGCTATTTTGTTAAACCTAACACCAGGTACTGATAGCATGTACATCATTACCCGTAGTGTCTCACAGGGGCAAACAGCAGGGTTTTATTCTGTTCTTGGCATTACTTCGGGTATTTTGGTACATACGTTATTGGCGGCGCTAGGATTGTCCGTATTACTTGCTAACTCCCCTACCGCTTTTATGATTGTCAAATATATCGGTGCGGCTTACTTGTGCTATTTGGGTCTAAAAATGCTACTGAGCAAAAACTCGAGCTCAATAACGAACCGTTTATCCAAAGATCAGAACGTGACTAGCCGAAAGGCTGTAGATGGTTGGCAAATATATAAGCAAGGTGTGTTGACCAATACTTTTAACCCAAAAGTCGCTTTATTCTTCTTGGCGTTCTTCCCTCAGTTTATCGACGCTAGTTATGCTTATGGCATGCTGTCATTTTTGATGTTGGGACTGACTTTTGCCACCACAGGCTTTATATGGTGCTTGTGTTTGGCGATGTTGGCGTCAAAGTTCAGCAAAAAACTAAGAGCGAATCCAAAAATTGAATCCATAATGAATAAAATAAGTGGTGTCGTATTTATGGGGTTAGGAATTAAGTTATTGACTGAAAAGGCTTAAAGAGTAAAGTAACAAGAAGAAAAACGTCTTCCATAAAAAAGCCCAATCCCCTACTTTGACGGAGATTGGGCTTTTTATCATGCCAAGTCTAGTACATCACTAGCCAGCTTCTTTGCTTTCAGCAGCCAATTGACGTAGTACATAGTGCAATACGCCACCATGACGCACATATTCGCGCTCTTTTGGCGTTTGTAGACCAACATTTACCTCAAAGGTTTCTGCCGATCCGTCAGCACGCGTAGCCGTAACCGTGGCCGTTTTACTCTCGCCATTGTCCAGACCTGTGATGCTGAGCACTTCAGAACCATCTAGTTTGTATGTCTCCGCATTTTGACCGTCTTTAAACGTCAATGGCAATACACCCATACCGACTAGGTTTGAACGGTGAATACGCTCAAACGAGCTGGTTAACACGGCTTTTACGCCTAGCAGGATTGTACCTTTGGCTGCCCAGTCACGGCTAGAACCTGAACCATACTCTGACCCACCAAGCACGACGAGCGGACGCTTATCTTCTTTATACTTCATCGCTGCATTATAAATAGGCATTTCTTCGCCATCTTGTAACGTAGCGCTGTCATCTTCGAAGTAATAGGTATAACCGCCTTCTTTACCACCCATCATGGTATTTTTGATGCGGATATTGGCAAAAGTACCACGGGTCATGACTGCATCATTACCACGGCGTGAGCCATAGCTGTTGAAGTCCGCCTCCATCACACCACGCTCTTGCAAGTACTTACCTGCTGGTGAGTCTGGATCGATATTACCTGCTGGTGAGATATGATCGGTGGTGATTGAGTCACCAAACAGACCTAAGATACGTGCGCCTTCGATATCAGGGATACCTTCTGGCTCCATAGTCATACCATCAAAGAACGGTGGGTTTTTGATATAGGTTGACCCTTCATCCCATGGATACAATTGGCTATCCGCTGAACTAATTGCGTTCCATGCGGCACTACCATCAAATACTTCGCCGTAGTTTTTGCGGAACATATCAGCATCAATATTGTTGGCAATCAGCTCGTTAATCTCTTCTGAAGTTGGCCAGATGTCTTTTAGGAATACATCATTGCCATCTTGATCCTGTCCTAGTGGATGGGTGGTCAGATCGATATCGACTGTACCGGCTAGCGCATAGGCAACCACTAGTGGTGGTGATGCTAAGTAACTGGCTTTGACATGCGAGTGAATACGACCTTCAAAGTTACGGTTACCAGACAGTACTGCCGCCGCGACTAGGTCGTTTTCTTCAATGCCTTTTTCGATCTCTTCTGATAATGGCCCTGAGTTACCGATACAAGTCGTACAACCATACCCGACTAGGTAGAAGCCTGTTTTTTCTAGCTCATCCATCAGATGAGTTTTTTCTAGATAGTCGGTTACGACTTTAGAACCGGGTGCAAGCGATGTCTTAACCCAAGGCTTGGCTTTAAGACCTTTTGCAGCCGCTTTTTTGGCCACTAGACCTGCACCAATCATTACTGCTGGATTGGAAGTATTGGTACAAGAAGTAATAGCAGCAATAACTACCGACCCGTCTCGTAGTTTGTGTTGTTTGTCATCGATGCTGACATTTGAGAAGACATTGTTTGCTGGCGCATAACCTGCATTGTCATCACTGGTGTCAACTTCGATATTCGGTTCAGCCGCCAAGTGTTCAGCTTGCTCTTGCTCGCCCCCTTCTTGATCAAAGCGTACTTTGCCTTCTACTTCTGACTTACGATCTTTGGTCATTTTTTCTAGTGTTTCGCCAAACTTCTCATGCATATCAGACAAATTGATACGCTGCTGTGGCAAGTTCGGACCAGCAAGTGCTGGCTGTACTGACGACAGATCTAGTTCTAATTTGCTTGAATAAGTCGCCGCAGGTGTATCGGCATCGTGCCATAAGCCTTGCGCCTTAGCATATTTTTCAACCAGCTCAATCTGCTCTTCGTCACGGCCAGATAAACGCAGGTAATCAATCGCCATTTGGTCAATTGGGAAAATACCACAAGTCGCACCATACTCTGGTGACATGTTGGCAATGGTGGCGCGATCCGCTAGCGGCATACTGTGTAAGCCTTCGCCATAAAACTCGACGAACTTGCCCACTACGCCATGTGCACGCAGCATTTCAACGACACGTAATACCAAATCGGTTGCCGTGACGCCTTCGGTTAGCTTTCCTTTTAACTCAAAACCGACTACTTGTGGAATCAGCATCGATGACGGTTGACCCAGCATCGCGGCTTCAGCTTCGATACCGCCCACACCCCAACCAAGCACGCCAATACCATTAATCATCGTAGTATGGCTATCTGTACCAAACACTGTATCTGGATAAGCTGTCAGCTCGCCATCGACGTCTGCTGCCATCACGACACGGGCTAGATACTCAAGGTTAACCTGATGCACAATACCTGTCGCTGGCGGTACCACGACGAAGTTTTCAAAGGCTTGCTTGCCCCAATGCAAAAATTCATAGCGCTCATTGTTACGCTTAAATTCAATTTTTTCGTTCAAATCTAGCGCATCTTCGCGGCCATAAGCATCAACCTGTACAGAGTGATCGACGACCAGCTCACTAGGGATAAACGGATTGATCTGCTCAGCCTTACCGCCAAGCTCGACCACTGCATCACGCATCGCCGCCAAATCAACGACTGAGGGCACACCAGTGAAATCTTGCAATACCACACGCGCTGGCATAAAGGCGATTTCTTTTGACGCTTCAGCGCCTGCATCCCAGTTGGCAACCGCTTCGATATGGTTTTTGCCAACCGACTGGCCGCCATCTTCGTTACGCAATAGATTTTCTAATACCACTTTCATACAAAATGGTAGTGTCTTGATATGCTCATAAGTTTCGGTCAGCTTTGGCAGGCTGTAGTAGGCATGTTCCTTGCCAGCAACCGAAAGGGTGTCTTTTACATCAAAAATATCACTCATGATAGCTTCCTTATCGTTGTTATAAATCCTGGACATAAATTATTATAAGTTTATGTATGACTGGTGGCTCAATAAATGATTGATCTGTCTTGAATCAATATCGCAGTTTCGCAAAACTGTCTGATATAAGTCTGTGTTAACAAAAGAGATAATCATATCTGTAGTGATTAACAGAAACTCCCTTTTACCATAACAAACATACAAGGCTTTGTTAACGTCTGGACGTTGTCGAATCGTGGCACAATCGTAAACGTAACAACGGTTTAGCGAGCTATTTTTAAGCAATCCCTTTCTATTTATTTTTTGTCTTTTTTACGTCGCCCACTGCGGAACACGTAGCTGTCTTCATAAAAGTCAGTATCGGCATTTTCTGCCCAAAAATGCGGTACCCCTAAAATCGGTAACGGCGCAAGCTGGCGCGGTTTGACTTCATCATTGGATAATAATGTATCCATGTATTTGGCAACCTTGTCATCCAAATAGCGCATACGTTCAGCTAACAATAAGGTAAAGAATTCTTGTGCAACATGAATGACAATGCTATGAGCGCATAAAGGTTTGCGTGGATGTACCAACTGCTCAAGCAGTGCATGCCCAAAGATATAGACTGCTGCGTGAGCACTTGTATTCGGTTGTGCTGGGTTGTCCCATTTAGCACGTGGTTTCACCAAACTTGCCTGCCAGTCAAAATCAACCAATGCCTTGCCGATACTAGCATCAGAAGTCACTAGCACCGCCCCATTCTCATCAAAGACAGTAATAGTGTCGCGCACACGCCCTCGACGCTCACTAATACCCTGCTTAGCGATTTCTAGCATATGGTAGTAATTGAGCATAGCTTTAGTCTTCGGAAAGGTCAGCCAAATACTGCCATTAAACAAGTCATGTAAATTATCACGCGTCGGGATATTGCCAGTTGTGCCGATGAAATGCTCATAGGCCTCCCCTTCAGGCAATGCATTTTGAGAGACAAACTGTAGCGTTTGAGGCGCATGACCATGGGCAGGTTTAGTATGCGGTAACGGCTGTTGCAAATATTCAGCCTGCTGCGTTATCGCCGTTTTTAAGACCTTGGCAATCGTGTCAGGCGTATTGATGTCAGAAGCATTTATATCGTACTCATCTATGCTTTTCACATTATCCAAACTTTCTGAATCACCCAAATCACCCAAATTATCCAAGCTATTTCTCTGTGATTTCGAGCGACTAAGGTGTTCAATCGTGTTGCTGATATAACTCAATTGAGTAATATGCGATAACCAAGGCACTTGCCAGTCAATAGTAGCAAAGCTGTTATCAAGCTGACCTTCTACTACAGGCAGCTGCTTAGTATGAGTATCAGAGTTAAGTGTGGCGGGTAAATCACTGGCAGGCATAGACGCTCTCTCTTACAGGCTATCTCTATTAGACGTATGGACGGTATATGGTATCATGGTGCGCTTTTTTACTGCTAGATACGCCGCTCGAAAGGACTTTTTGAGCGCTATGGATGAATGAGTTTTATGGCAAATTTTAATACCCACTTAAATGTCGCCTTTATGGTCAGCGGCACACTGAGTTTGACGGTTTATAAAGCTGGATTGATTGATGATTCAGGATTTCTGGTGTGCGTGGCGCTTGGTACTATCGGTGGGTTGCTGCCAGACTTGGATTCTGATAATTCAACACCGATTAAGCTCGGTTTTAATATCACCTCGTTTATATTTGCCTTTGGGCTGGTCATGCATTGGCGTAGTGATTTGAGCTTACTGGCACTGATAGTATTGTGGCTGGCTGGCTACGGTTTTATGCGTTATGTCGTTTTTCATATTTTTACTACTATGACGGTGCATCGCGGCGTCATCCACTCTGTGCCGTATATGGCGATACTGGGATTGGGTCTGACGTGCTTAAGTTATTATGGCTTGCACCTACCACTGACGACCAGTTGGTTTTATGGTCTGTTTTTATTTGGTGGCGCGATAGTGCATTTGTCATTGGACGAGCTGTATAGCGTCAATTTGTCCAATATGAAAATGAAACGCTCATCGGGTACAGCGATGAAGTTTTATCAGCCAAAAGACAAATGGTGGTATTTGCTCTTATATACTATTCTGGCGCTACTGGTATATGCCGCTCCGCCTTTTGAGGTGTTTTGGTCACGATTAAGTGATCCTTCCGCATGGGCGCAGCTTAAGGTCGGTATATTGCCAGAATTAATAAAAAGCATGCTGCAATAAAGTTATCAAAAGACCATTGAGCCTAAACGAATAAGCCCAAACAAAAATTAGAGTAAAACATGCAATCTTACCCAAGTACTTGCCCGTGCCAAATCAATCCAACAGCAGAGACGGCAGACGCTCCGCTATCCTATCAAGACTGCTGCAAGCCATATCATGATGCTTTTTATAATGATGAGGTTGATAAAGCAGATGGTATAAAAGCGGAGACAGCCGAACGGTTGATGCGTACGCGCTATAGTGCCTTTGCATTGGTGAAACCAGAGTATATCGTCAAGACCACAATGCCTGCTCAGCAAGCATTACTTGATGTTGCAGCGATCGAAAGTTGGGCAAAAGAGACGGATTGGGCAGGATTAGAGATAGTAGAGCACACGCCAAAGCTTGGTAAACGTCATGCACAGGTTGAGTTTAAGGCTTATTTTAAAAGTCCTGAGGAAACATCAGGTGGTTTAGACGAAAAAATACAGGCGCATCACGAACTGTCTACTTTCGTAAAGGTTATAAACAGAGCTAATAACGATGCGCGCTGGTATTTCTTAGACCCGACGGTTGCGATGATAGTCAGCCAAAAGCAACCGTGCATTTGTGGGTCTGGTGAGAAGTTTAAGCGGTGTTGTGGGAGTTATATTTAAACAGTATTGGATATTCATTAACCGCTAAACACTCGCCCCAACGGCTCGTGCAATCGCAATGCCTTCGTCCACTGTTAAAAACTTGCGCTGGCTTGGGCTGTCTTTATAAATGACATCGCCATCTTGAAAGATTAAGCATTCATTGACAGCCAATTGCTGCCATTTCTCATTTTCAGTCAATGGCACAGTGACCAAAATCGTGACTTTATCTGTGTCTGTAGTCACATCACCAAAGTTAATCGCCATATCATCATCAGCCAGTTTGGCTTCACCAAATGGCGCTTTACGTGTGAGATAAAACAGCAAGCTACCCGCATAAGCCAGTTGCCACCTGCCATTCGATATTAAGCAATTAAATAACCCATTGGCAGAGAGATAGCGACACTGTGTGGTCAAAAAATTAAACAGCGTTTTGTCATCAGGACGCGACTTAAAGCTGCTTTTTAGACGATTGACCAAATAACAGAATGCCATTTCAGAATCAGTTGAACCGACTGGCTGACAGTGTGAGGCATTGCCGTTGTCTTGTAAGCGCTGACAGCGTTTGATAAATTCGCTATTCATCTGCCCATTGTGCGCAAATACCCACTGTTCGCCCCATACTTCACGGACGAATGGATGGGTGTTTGCCAAACAGTTCTGCCCTTGCGTCGCTTTACGAATATGCGCGATGACATTCATGGCTTTGATTGGGTAGTTATTGACCAAGTCAGCGACTGGCGACAGATGGCTTGGACGATTGTCATGAAACAAACGCAGACCCGTTGAGTCATTTGCCGTCTCATCGTTGGTTTTGTCGTTATTACTGCATTCGCTGCGCTCAAAAAAGGCAATACCAAAGCCATCTTCATGACTGTCCGTCATCCCGCCGCGCTTGCGAAATCCTGCAAAGCTAAAGCCAATATCCGTTGGGGTATTACAGTTCATTCCTAAGAGTTGACACATTTAATCATTACCGCCGTTATTATCGTCTATTATCGAGTTACCTTGAGTAGCATTGCTTTGAGCGGCAGATAGCGCATCAAAGTCAGCATCACTCATCTCATCCAGTAAGGCGGCACCATCAGTTGGGATGGTATCCAAAATGCGCTGAGCTTCTGCCAGATCGGTACTTTCTACCCAAAGAACGATACCCGAGTTCATACCTGGGATAGCGCTTAGCGGTTGCAAGGACACGGTAATGCCGTTATTACGTAGTAGGTTGGCGTGTAGCTCACCTTGCATATTGGTATCGTAGCGCGCCAGTTTGTGCCAGTTATCAACTTGATCGGTCATGGGGTCGCCTCTAAGGTTTCGGTACTAAAATTAGTACTAGAATAAATGAATAAGCAATACTTAAGACAATTGATCTAGCGTATATTCTTTGATTGCAAACTCACTACTATTTAATGTTTCCTGCGCTTGCTCAGCTTGCGAGATGCTGCTAAATACACCAACTATTTGATTGTCTGGTTTGCTTAATAGTACAAATACGGTATTTTGCGACTTTTCAACATGCGCCCAATGATAAGCGGCCAAGCGTTTCATCAAGTCAGGATTTTTGACCATGATGTTATCACCCGTACGGCCTTCGGTACGATTGTAGTGAATCACATTTAGGCGTAATAACCAGAAAATCACTGCCGCTTTTGCCAGCATAACAGGTAGTGCACGGTTTTCATCGTTATTTAACGGGCGTATCGATTCATAACCTTGTAAGAACGCCGCCATTTTACTGCGGTCAAAGTTAACGGCTTCGCCTTGTTCTGCAACGCCCCACGTGGTACAAAAATCATTGATAGTAATGGCAATATCCATCACATAATGCTCGACACTGACTTCGGTGAAGTCCAACAGACCCGTCAAACGCGCTTCGCCTTTTTGTAGATTCCATAAGGTATTGTCGGCAAACATGTCTAAATGGCATAAGCCTTTTGGCAAGGTTGTCAGTGGCAATTCCGAATAAGAGCGCCAGATATCGCTCATCAGCTTAGCTTCGTCACCTGGCATAAACTGCATTTCACGGTCGCGCACATCTGCCCATGGGTACAAAGGCACGCCATATTGCTCACTTGGTTGTAGTGCTTGTAGCGTTTCATGCAGCATCGCTAATGCCGCGCCAATATCATGACACATTGCTTGCGTGGTTTGATCTGGATGTGAACCTGTTAGACACGGCACTAGCGTAATCGCTTTGTCTTCATAATGGATGACATAACGCTTATCATCGTTATCCGTTTGCGAACCATTTGACTCAACAACGGCTAGCGGCGCGGCAACTGGTAATTTGCCATTTAATTGATTAAGAATAACGGCCATTTTTTCGATATCAGCAGGTGGACGCTCTTCAAATAAAGTGAATACGTAAGAGTACGTGCCATCTACATCGTCAGTCGTTTGAATAAACCAGTTTGAGTTTTTAATACCTTGAGTGATCGGAATCGCGCGGGCAAACGACACGCCAAAGCTTTGGCAAAAGGTGGCAAACTGATCATCGGTTAACTGGGTATAGACGGACATGACATCTCACTTATAGCAATTGGATAAGAAGTTAAATAGGATAAATTTATGCGGTAATGACAGCAATTGTACCGCGCATGATAAAACTATGGTGAAAAGCGTAATAATCTTGCGAAAACCTGCCTGAAATAGCAGTGATTTTGCTAGACTAGCGCCTATGAATTGATTATAAGGTGAAAGACCCTATGTTAGCAAAGCGTATCATTCCTTGCTTGGACGTTGACAATGGCCGCGTGGTCAAAGGCGTGCAATTTGTCGATATCAAAGACGCAGGCGATCCTGTCGAAGTAGCCAAACGCTACAACGAACAGGGCGCTGATGAAATTACTTTTTTGGATATTACTGCGACCAATGATGAGCGCGATACCACTTATCATACTGTTGAGCGCATGGCAGAAACGGTATTCGTTCCGCTGACTGTTGGCGGCGGCGTACGAAAAATCGCTGATATCCGCAATTTGCTCAATGCTGGCGCGGATAAAGTGGCGATTAACTCAGCAGCCGTATTTACGCCAGAGTTCGTTGGTGAAGCCGCTCAGAAATTTGGTAATCAGTGTATCGTCGTTGCTATCGATGCCAAACGCGTCGCTGATATCAACGTCGATGGTATTGTCGTGCCACGTTGGGAGATTTTCACCCATGGTGGCCGTAAGCCAACAGGTATCGATGCCGTTGCTTGGGCGAGCAAAATGGCAGAGCTGGGCGCTGGTGAATTACTGGTCACCTCGATGGACGGTGACGGTACCAAAAAAGGCTACGACTTGGCGCTCATGCAGCAAATTACGAGCCGCGTTAATGTACCCGTTATCGCTTCAGGCGGCGTCGGTAACCTGCAACATTTAGCAGAAGGCGTACTAGAAGGCGGCGTAGATGCCGTACTTGCCGCCAGTATTTTTCACTTTGGCGAGTACACAGTATTGGAGGCCAAAGAGTATATGGCAGCGCAAGGAATACAGATGCGTCTTTAGCACGCTCGTAATATACAAATAAAACCCAAAAAAATGCTATCATAGCGCTAACCATTTATTTTCGTTCAATTAACTAGGGTAACGCCAAAATAATAGGCGACCGAGTCGATTGAACGCATCAGACTATTTAGCTATTTATTGACGCCTATATTTCAATTGAACGCTTATTAAGCAAAGGATTTTTTATGTCGAATATACAACAGCAGCGCAACGACGTGACTCATATCGATGGTAACCTACATCAAAGCGCTGATGCTCGCATTGGTATCGTTGTTGGTCGTTTTAACGGTTTTGTCGTTGAGTCATTGGTTGATGGTGCAATCGATGCCCTACTCCGTCATGGTGTATTGGGTAGCAACATTACTGTTATTCGTGTGCCTGGCGCATTTGAGCTACCACTTGTGGCCCAACGTGCTGCTGAATCAGATCGCTTTGATGCGATTGTGGCACTGGGTGCAATCATCCGTGGCAGCACGCCGCATTTTGATATTGTAGCTAGCGAGTCGGCCAAAGGTTTGAGCGCTGTGGCAATGGATTATAATATCCCTGTTGCTAACGGTATCATCACTACTGATAGCATCGAGCAAGCTATCGAGCGCTCTGGTACTAAAGCGGGCAACAAAGGCTCTGAAGCTGCGATGGTTGTACTAGAAATGATCGCTGTTTTGTCACAACTTGATATTGATGATATCGATGAAGCGTAAGCTTTAAAGCTCAAATTTATTAGTTTAACTGGTGCTGCTATTTAGTAATAACAGCACCTCATAGCACTAGCCAGCTATCAAAACAATTGGCTACTTTTTGAATTTTCGCCGTATTTCTATACTCTTTGAAGTTTTAAATAAACAAAGCTAAAAAGCTACTTTGTTATTTATATTTTGACTGGGTACCATCTCAAAAATTTAGGTACAGACCCCCTATGACTGACCAACTCAAGCGCGCTATTAGCGCTGCGAAAACCGCACAAGC
This sequence comes from Psychrobacter sp. MES7-P7E, assembly GCF_002863645.1. Taxonomy (NCBI): domain Bacteria; kingdom Pseudomonadati; phylum Pseudomonadota; class Gammaproteobacteria; order Moraxellales; family Moraxellaceae; genus Psychrobacter; species Psychrobacter sp. MES7-P7E. The sequence goes on from NZ_PJBU01000110.1 coordinate 30,837, forward strand.
CAATGATGGACAAGCTGAAGCTACCCGTATAGCGAGCAGTAGTGCGGGTGATCAAACATTCGATATGAGTGAGTCTTCTTACAAGACCAGTCACACTGCTATCCGTAAGGCACGTCGCTTTGCCATGCAAGGCCTATACGAATGGCTCGTCACTGATCGCCGCTTTGATGTAGATGGCAAGCTTGGCTGGAAAGCCAATGCTCCGCATGATATTGCTGCTCGCACGCGTGCAACCAATGCCATGCATACCGTCCATATCGGTTATTATCATGAAATGATGCGCGACATTCCAGAGCAGATTGAAGCTCTCGATGCGCTTATCAGTCAGCATCTCGATCGTGAGGTTGATAAGCTAGATACGGTTGAGCACGCTATCTTGTTGATTGGCGCGTATGAGCTACAGAACCGTGTAGAGATTCCTTACAAAGTCGTGCTTGATGAAGCGATGAAGCTAAATAATCACTTTGGGGCGACTGACGCTCATAAATTGATCAATGCAGTACTGGATAAAATGGCTGGTGAGCTGCGCGCTTTAGAGGTACAAGCAGATACTAATGCCAATCTACGTACGTCACAAAAAGCGGCGGCTAAACAGTCTGAAGCAGAACCAGTAGATAGCATCGAAACTGCTGCTGAAACAGAAAGCACGATCGTCGATGAGCCGACTGCATCAAATAAGCCGCGTATCAGTGCTAACAAAGCCAACGTTAAACGCAGTAGTGCCAGTAAAGCCAGTGCAAATATCAGTGACTTTAAGGCGAGTAAGAAAAACGCTAACGATACCAAAGACTAAGACTAGCCATGAACGAGTTTGAGCTGATTGAGCGTATATTCTCACAGATGCAGGCCACGCATGCACCATCAACTGGTATCGAAAAAGGTATCGGTGACGATGCGGCTGTGATGGCATTGCCAGCAGGATCACGCTTGGTTAGCTGTATTGATACACTGGTTCAAGGTCGTCACTTTCATGCTGATTGGCAAAGAGTTGACGAATTAGCATTTGCGATTGGCTATAAAGCCGTGGCCGTTAATGTCTCAGACATTGCAGCTATGGGTGCGACGCCGCATAGCATTATGCTAGCACTGGCATTACCTGAACGTTTGGCAAAACACGAATGGCTTACTGAGTTTGCCAAAGGGCTGTTTCATGCGTGCCAGCTGTTTGGCGTAACGCTGATAGGTGGTGATACCACGCGCAGTGAGCGTTTAGTACTCAGTATCAGTGCTCAGGGATTGCTGTCCGCAGATACACCTGCCATTTACCGCTCAGGTGCGCAAGTGGGTGATAAGGTTTATGTTTCAGGCACCCTTGGTGATGCCGCTTTCGCCTTACAGCATCCTGACAGCGCACAAGGTATTGAGTTGGCGCATCGTCTACATATGCCAACGCCGCGTATTGCACTAGGTGCAGCATTGGCAAAGATGGGTGCAACAGCGATGATAGACATCTCCGACGGTCTTTATCAAGATCTTGGTCATATCTGTCAGCAAAGCTCTGTAGGTATGCGCATCCACTTAGACAAGCTACCGAGTAGCGAGTCATTGTCTACTGTCGATTTGTCTGATCGCTTATTAGGTCAGCTAGCGGGCGGCGATGATTATGAACTGGCATTTACTTTGCCTGCGCATATCAAACCGCCTACTGGCAACACACCTGTCACTTGTATCGGCGAGGTAATTGCACTATCAGATCCGATAGCGATAGATACCAAGTCTCCTGATAACTCACGTCTTGAACTGTTTTATCAAAATCAGCCAGTGACGCCTACTCAGCCCGCACCGTTTTCAATATGGCCCAACCTTACTGGCTACCAACACTTTACAGGCTAATCCATGACTGATCACGACTTATCTAAGCCTGACATCCGTAAAGCAAATGACTGCCCACCCTTACCGGTCGGTGCTAACGCGCTTGACCGTGTGGTTTATTGGCTCGGTATCGGTTTAGGTAGTGGTTTGCCGCGCCGTGCACCTGGCACTTGGGGTACCGTTGGTGGGCTGATCATTGCAATACCATTGTTGAGTTTGGGCTTTATACCTTTTCTCATTTTGACAATTCTATCTTGTATTTTGGGCGTTTGGATTTGCGGACGCACTGCTGAGCTAATGCAAGGTCACGACGATCCGCATATCGTTTGGGATGAGTGGGCTGGTATTTGGATTACCCTACTACCCTTGTCTTATATGGGGATTGCTGACGATAACTTTTGGCAAAATGTGTCTCAAGAGCTTTCTATTTTCGCCATTGTTTTCGCTTTTATCTTATTTCGATTTTTTGATATCGTTAAGCCGCCACCGATTGGATGGGCTGATAAAAGGGTTGCTGGTGGGTTAGGCATTATGCTTGATGACATCATCGCCGGTATCATGGCAGCAGTAGTATGGGTAGCGGTTATGTTTGGCGTGCTGTTATAAGCTACCCTAACTACCACGATACTGAGCTAACTACTCTACAACCGCTAATCCCAGCAACGTTATCAATTTGAACGCTACTCTTCTGCATAGATGATTGATTTATTGTCAGCAGGTTGCATTACAAAGCCTGCACATCACAGTGTTTTTCTAACTGAACATTTGCGCTATAATCCAATATTATATTTTGTTACATTTGCGAGCCTATTATGACATCTCCTCTTTCTGTAATTATTTTAGCTGCCGGTAAAGGCACACGTATGCAATCGGCAAAGCCAAAGGTATTGCAGACATTGGCTGGGAAGTCTTTGTTAGGCCATGTACTAGATACTTGTCATCAGTTAACTGTTGATGAAACTATTATTGTTCATGGCTTTGGTGGTGATCAAGTAAAGTCAGAAATTACCAATCAATATACACAAGCATCGATTACTTGGGTTGCTCAAACTGAACAATTGGGAACTGGCCATGCGGTCAAGGTAACACTGTCTGATTTGCCCAAGTCAGGACAAAGTCTTATTCTTTACGGTGATGTGCCATTGGTCAGCTGTGAGACATTGACAGCATTAAAAACTGCCAATACTGATGGTATGTCGATGCTGACATTGACTGTTGATAATCCATTTGGCTTGGGTCGTATTAAGCGTGACCAAGCAGGCAATATTGAAGCCATCATTGAACAAAAAGATGCTGATGCTGAAGAGCAAAGCATTAGAGAAATTAATAGCGGTATTTACTGTGTCGATAATGCGCTACTGCACAAATACTTGCCTGAGCTCTCTAACGACAATGCACAGCAAGAATATTATCTGACGGATATCGTTAAAATGGTAGTTGCCGATGGTATTACTATCGCGGCGATTGAGCCTGAGCATACGTTTGAGATTGAAGGGGTTAATAACCGCCAACAGCTTGCTAGTCTAGAGCGCACTTGGCAACGTAAGCTAGTTGCTGACTTACAAGAAGCTGGCGTACAGTTTGCCGACCCTACCCGTGTCGATATTCGTGGTACGTTAAGCGCTGGTCAAGATGTGTTTATTGACGTTAATGTGGTATTTGAAGGTGACTGTACCTTAGGTGACAACGTCTATATCGAAGCGGGCTGTGTTATCAAAAATGCCAAGATTGGTAATGCCTGCTACATCAAACCGTATTGCGTGATCGATCGTGCCGATATCGGTGCCGGTGTTGATATCGGGCCTTTTGCGCATTTGCGTCCTGATACCGTACTATCTGATAACAGCAAAGTTGGTAATTTTGTCGAAATTAAAAAATCGACTATTGGTCAAGGCAGTAAAGTAAATCACTTAAGCTACGTCGGTGATGCGACTGTCGGTACAGGCGTGAATATCGGTGCTGGTGTCATTACCTGTAACTATGACGGTGCTAATAAATCGCAAACCATCATTGAAGACAATGCTTTTATCGGCTCCAATGCTAGCTTAGTTGCGCCTGTGACGATTGGTAATACTGCGACTGTGGCGGCAGGTTCTGTGGTTACCAAAGATGTTGATAACAATGCTTTGGCCTTTGGCCGTGCGCGTCAGGTGCAAAAAAATGATTTTCAGCGTCCGACGAAGAAGTAGCCAGCTCGTTGCTAGTGTGATCAATGACCATCACTCTTGAGCAACCCTAAGCAGTACTTCAATCTTTGTGATGCTGCTTCATCATATTTATATGTTGATGACTCATCATTAATGTTCAACCAAATTTTTGATCTTGTACCATTATATATTGAACTACTAAAATTTGAATCTAAGGAATAGCCATGTGTGGAATTGTAGGCGCCGTTGCTGAGCGAAATATCGCTAATATCTTACTTGAAGGCCTAAAGCGTTTAGAATATCGCGGCTATGACTCAGCTGGTCTGACGGTTATTCGTGATGGTGAACTACACCGTGAGCGCCAAGTGGGTAAAGTACAGGCACTGGTTAATGCCGTTGCTATCAATCCAGAGTTTTTTGATGGTCATATCGGTATTGCTCATACACGCTGGGCAACTCATGGTGAGCCGGCACAGCGTAATGCGCACCCACACGTATCAGGCAAGATTGCGGTCGTTCATAACGGCATCGTCGAAAACTACGCTGAACTAAAAGAAGAGCTAATAGCCAAAGGCTACGTGTTTACTTCACAGACAGATACTGAAGTTGTGGCTCATCTGATCCATGATATCTACAAAAAGACACCTGACTTGTTAGAAGCGGTCCGCACCATTATTCCGTTATTGCACGGTGCTTTTGCATTGGGTATTGTCCACGTAGATTGCCCTGATGAGCTCATTACTGTACGTCTAGGCTCACCTTTGGTTATTGGTGTCGGCATCGGTGAGAATTTTATCGCGTCAGATCAGTTGGCATTGCTACCAGTGACTAACCGCTTTATGTATCTAGAAGAAGGTGATATCGCCAAATTAACTCGCAATAGCATTCAGGTTTATACAGATGGTGTTGAAGTCCAACGTCAGATACATGAAATTGATGCAACCCAGCACAATGCCGATAAAGGCGAGTTCAAGCATTATATGCTCAAAGAGATTTACGAGCAGCCAGATGCTGTCGCTCGTACGATCGAGATGGCTTTGGATAATGGTGAAACCACCAAATTACGCGACGATTTTTTACAGCGTCATGAGACACTGTTATCAGGTATTCGTCATGTACAAGTGATTGCTTGTGGTACCAGTTATCACGCTGGTATGGTCGCAAAATACTGGTTTGAGAGCCTTATTCGTATACCTTGCTCGGTCGAGGTTGCCAGCGAATTCCGCTATCGCAATCCTGTCGTCGTCGATAATACTTTGGTCATCTGTATTTCTCAATCTGGTGAAACGGCCGACACCTTATCGGCGTTACGTGATATCCAGAAGCAAACACCAGCAGGCTTAGTCAGCTTGGCATTATGTAATGTACCGACGTCATCGCTGGTACGCGAAACAGATATTTTCTTGCCGACGTTAGCAGGGCCTGAGATTGGCGTCGCCTCTACCAAAGCATTTACCACTCAGCTTGTGGCATTGATATTATTGATATTAAAAGTTGGTGTCACGCAGAAACGCATGACTGACGAACACTTAAATACGTTATTAAGTGAGTTACATCAATTACCAGGACAACTCTACGCCAGCTTAAACCTTGATGCTCCTATCAAGACCATGAGTGAAAGCTTTGAGGATAAGAAAAGCTGTCTATTTTTAGGTCGCGGGCTACAGTTCCCGATTGCGCTAGAAGGCGCGTTAAAGCTTAAAGAAATTTCTTACATTCATGCAGAAGGTTATGCGGCAGGTGAACTCAAACACGGTCCATTAGCATTGGTCGATAAAGACATGCCTATCGTCGTACTAGCGCCTAAAGACAGTATGTTTGATAAATTAAAAGCCAACATGCAAGAAGTTCATGCGCGTCATGGCGAGCTATTTGTGTTCGCTAGCGAAGCCAGTCAAATGGTCGCAGAAGATAGACTACATTTAGTATATGTGCCTGATGTTTGCGAGACGCTTGCTCCTATTGTCTACAGCGTGCCTGTGCAGCTATTGTCATACCATGTAGCAGTAATGCGTGGCACAGACGTCGACCAGCCACGCAATTTGGCAAAATCAGTCACGGTAGAATAAGCAAAGTTACTCTACGACAGCTCTGAAAAAGATAAGTATTTACCCCTGCTATTGTGAACTCAGTAGCAGGGGTTTTTTATAATTTTAGAATGATTAGTCTGTAGGTCAGAGAAAACTAGTAAGAACTGCCTGAGCAAAAATTAAATAAAGATACTTAGATCCAGCTCCAAATAATCCGCATATTTTAAAAATTGGTGAAAAGCAGAATTTCGATACAAAAAAAATAGTGACACTCTATCTATTCACTAGAGTATCACTATTATTGTGCTTATTTGGTGGCTACATTTAGTTGCCTGTAACGACGTTTAGTCTCTTTCTAGGACAACTCTATAGCGAGCATTGCCACTCTCTAATCGCTCAAACGCTTCATTAATCTCAGACATTTTGTATGTTTCAGTGACTGGCTGAATATTATGGCGCGCAGCAAAATCTAGCATTTTACGTAGCGTCGATGGTGAGCCAACTGGCGAGCCTGATAGACTATTCTGAGCCATAATCATTGGTGCAGCCGATATCTCTAGTGGCGCTTCTAACAGTCCAACAAAATGCAGCTTACCTTTTGGTCTTAGCGTCTTGATCACGACATCCCAGTTCATATCAACGTTCACTGTTGAGATGATTAGATCGAAAGAACCTGCGGCTTTTTCAATTTCGCTATCATCTCTTGAGTTTAGTGAATGGTGAGCGCCCATCTCTTTTGCTTCTTCCATTTTTGATTCACTGGTAAATGCTGTCACTTCACAGCCCCACGCATTGGCAAACTGCAATGCCAAATGACCCAAACCACCAATACCAATTACAGCCACTCTAGAAGTTGGTTTGATGTCGTACTGCATAAGTGGGTTAAACACTGTGATACCACCACATAACAGTGGTCCTACCGCGTTAAAATCAAGCCCTTCAGGTATCTTGATGACGCTAGTATCTTTTGCGCGTACTTTATCTGCGAAGCCGCCGTGGTTACCAATGATCGTACCTTCTTGCTCAGGGCATAGGTTGTGGTCTCCATCAATGCATAGATCGCAGACGTTACAGTATCCTTTATGCCAGCCAAGTCCGACTTTATCGCCCAATTCTAGATGCTTGACTTGCTTGCCTTTATTGAGGACTTTACCTGCAACCTCATGCCCACCGACAAACGGATATTGAGTCATACCCCATTCGTTTTGCCACATCGATAAATCACTATGGCAAATGCCGCAGCTATGTACTTCGATTTCTACTTCGTGATCGCCTAAAGCACCTGGGTCATATTCATAAGGCTCAAACTTGCCACCTTTTTCTTTTGCTGCGTATGCATTAATCATAGTTATTCCTTATTTTCTAGTTTTTTAGAGA